>DATNJO010001146.1:0-8964 GCA_035603895.1 Pyrinomonadaceae bacterium | reverse complement strand
TACAAAGCGGGGACGCTGGCGATGGCGAATGCTGGTCCAAACACGAATGGATCGCAGTTTTTCATCATGCACGTTGATTATCCACTGCCGCCGGCCTATACGATCTTTGGACGCGTCATTGAAGGGCAGGACGTGGTGAATGAGATCGCGACCTCGGCCACGGATCGGAACGATCGGCCGGTAGAGGAAGTCAAGATGGAGAAAGTCACGATCGAATAAGATCGCGAATTTGATCCGTGAGGTATTTCTTGGCGGCTCCGACTGCGGCTTCTAAAGACATTCCTTTTCCTAAGGACGCTGCGATTGCGGCTGACAGCGTGCAGCCGGAGCCGTGAACTTCTCCGACGTCGATGTAATCTTCGCGAAACTCTGTGAACGTTCCGGTTTCGTCGAGCAAAATATCCGTAGCACTGTTTCTGTGCCCGCCTTTCACTAAGACGGCACGCGCGCCGAGAGATTTGATTGCTTCCGCGGCACGGCGCATGTCCGCTTCTGTTTGAATGGAGAAACCTGCGAGACGTTCCGCCTCGGGAATGTTGGGCGTCACCACTCGAGCCACTAATAACAGTTCATTTTTGAGAATCTGAAAAGCAGGATCTCCAATCAGATCGTGACCTGACGTCGAGACCATCACCGGATCGACCACCGGCGCAGGCAAGTCTTCCTCACGAAACAGACGCGCCACTTCCGCAACGATCTCCGCTGTCGGCAACATGCCCGTCTTCGCTGCCGCAACTTTCGCATCCTGCACGATCGGTTCGACCTGCGCTCGCAGTGTTGCTGCTGTTTGATGTTCCGCGCCAAAGACGCGCTTCGCGTTTTGAAACGTGATCGACGTGATCGCCGCCGCGGGAAAACAGCCGAACTCCGCGATGGTCTTGATGTCCGCGACGATGCCCGCGCCACCGGACGGATCGATACCGGCGATGGTGAGTACGACCGGTCTATCTTGTTGGATTGAACGCATCGAACAACCTGATTCCCGCGATGCCGCTTGCGCCTGCCGCGAAACAACTCTCCGCATTACCGAGCGTGATGCCGCCGATTGCTACCACGGGAAAGCCTTGCAGTTCACTTGCAACCTGCTGGAGTTTATCCAGCCCCTGCGGTGGGCCATAGACGCGCTTCGATTCAGTTTCGAAGACGGGGCCGAACACGGCGAAGTCTGCGCCGCTGTCGCGCGCGTCGTGCGTGGTTTCGAGTGAATGCGTTGAAGCACCGATTAAAAACTCCGGGCCACAGATCTTGCGCACGACACGCGCCGGCAACGAAGCCGACGTCAGATGAACGCCATCCGCGCCTGCGGTGAGTGCGACGTCGAGACGATCGTTGACCAGCACCCGCGTCAAACTACCGCGCGTGATCTTTGTGGCGCGCGAGACAAGTTCGTAGAGAACTCGTGCGCTCAGGTTCTTTTCACGAATTTGAACGAGAGAGATTTGCGCGGCTACGGCAGCTTCGGCGAGGTGAAGGACGCGAAGGAAGTCGTCGTCGTCAGGAGTTGTTTCACTCTTCGTCGCGCCGCTCGTTATCGCGTACAGGATTGGGCGGTGTGAGCTCAGCGGCATGGTATCTGTGTCGGTGACGTGGTTCGGTCTGGTTTTGCAGTGCGGCGACTGTCTGGTTGAAGTGGAAAATTTCCCAAACTGCTATGCCGAGATTAAGGAGTCCGATGCCGCTGACGGCGCCGCGCACCCAGCCCGACGCGACGACGGCTTGTAAACCCTGAATGCCGGTCTTTTGCGCGGCATATAACAGGAAGTAGTTGTTGCCCCAGTCGCTGAGGCCCCACATTCCCTGCGGCCACCACGGCGCGACCGTGAGCGCCAGCCCGATCTCGAAACACAAAATAATATAGAAAATGACGCTTAGCCTGGCTGACATTACTTCCCTTTCAACTGGCTAAGCTTATCCGCAACTTCACGATATGACACGTCAACACCATAAACTTCCGTGTAAAACTCACGCGCCTGTTTGTAATCGCCGAGTTGTTCGTACGCCGCACCCAGTTCATAACGCAGCGCCTGATACTCGTCTTCACTGTGCCCCGGCGCGGACAAACCTTTCTTAAACCAGATCACCGCCGCCTCCGGCATTCCTTTCTGCATGAAACAATGACCCAACAGGTTGCAGCATTGCAAGAACCGGGACGTGCCGTCACCGGGCTTCACCAATCCGGCGGCAGTCTGGAACTCCTGAATCGCTTCATCGATCAGGTCCATCTCTTTGTACGCCGTGCCCATGTTGTAGTGGGTCTCGTAGTCTTCGCCAACTTCGTCGCCTTCTTCAGCCGCGCGAAACTCTTCAAACAATTCCGCAAGACCGGCATCGATGCCACTCGCGACCGGCGCTTTCGCCACCGGCTTGATCGGCGCTTCGTAAACTTCACCAGCGACCGGTTCACCTGCAAGCGCAGCATAACCACTGTCGTCAAAAGCGATCGCTGCTTCTTCCACCTGCGTAACCGGAACTTCTTCCACGCCGCCAAACTCAAACACAGCCGGCTCTTCAGCCACTCGCTGACCACCTGCCGCGGTGAGCTTGTCGCGCCGCGCCTGGATGTCCGGATGCGATCCAAACTGGCGTTCGAGCATCTCGAGCGTATCAACCGCGATATCCGAATAGCCCTGCGCGATGTAGAAGTCGACGCTCTCCAACTCCTGCCGCATCATGTTTTCCAACCGGCCAGGTTCGTCGTTACTACCGTCTACTGAAACCTCGGCTACGACATCCGTCGCGACCTCGGTCTCGTCATTCAGATCGGCAAACGAAGCAGTCGGATCGGAAAATGTCGATCCGGCATTCGATTCAAACGTCTCAAAGGTTTCGAACTCCTCCGAAACCGCAACCACCGGCGCTGCCGGTTGCTCGATCTCGTCCTGATCCTGCACAACGGCAAACGTTTCAAACTCCGGCACGTCGCTCGACTGCTCTTCCGGCCGCGGAAAATCTTCGGGTGCGTCGTCCTGCAAACCGCCGAGCAGATTGAGTCGATCGAGATAACGCTGCTCGTCTGGCGCGAGTCGCACGAGTTGCGTCAACGCATAACGCTCTTCGTCAACGAGCTCGGATGCTTCCGCGGATTCAGCGAGACGTTCGAGCGACGCACGCAATGCGTCCATGTCGCGTTGCCACCAGTGAATGCGCACGAGCATCCGCAACGCCGCAACGTGATCCGGATTGCGATCGAGCACCTGGTTTACGAGTTCCAGTAACTCTCGCTCTTCACGGCCCGCGAGCATGCGCTCTATGATCGTGCCGAGAATGCGAATCGTCTCGTCGACCTCGCCGACCTTCAGATACAAACGTGTAACAGGCAGGTATTGCGTGTAGTTTGCACTGTCCTGCGTCATCAACAGCGCCGTAGCCTTTTCTGCGCCGCGGGGATCTTCCGCTTCGAGATAGGCACGCGCCAGCATCGAGACGAGTTCCAGATCGTCTTCCTTGCCTTCGACTGCACGTTCGAGCACTTCAGCAGCTTCATCGGCAGTGCCGCGCGCGATGTGCGTTTCGAGCATACCGCGCAGTGCGTCACGATCGTCGCGCACGAGTTGCAGTGCTTTTGAGTAGGCGTCGAGAGCCTTGTCATAGGAATTCGTTTGGTGCAAACGATTCGCTGCCTGTACAAATGCTTCGGCAGCTTCACGACGCATATTCTCTTTAACGTAGCCGTCGGCGAGTTTGAGACGAATCTCGGTGTTATTTGGATCGAGGTCGGCTATCTTGTGCAGAACGTCGAGAGTTCGTTTATTGTCGCCGGAGCGCGTATAAGCGTCAGCGACTACGAGATACTGGGCGCGGGCGTCGTGGACCAGCCCCTGGGTGGCGTAGAGTTCCGCGAGTTTGTAAGCGATGCCTGGATCGCGCGGACGAAGGCGCTCGATCTTTCTGTACATCGCGATGGCTTTGAGATGGAATTCCTGCGCGCCGTAGTGTTCGGCGATGCGGTCGAAACAGATGACGGCGTCTTCTTTTTTGCCGGCGCGGACGTAGAGATCACCGAGCATGTTCAAGGTCGTGAGATCGTCGGGGTCGTTATCGACGATCTGCCGATACTCCTTGATTGCAGGGTTGATCTTGCCCTGAGAAAGAAACTTCTCAGCAGCTTTTAGAACCTTCGCTTTGTCGAAAGCCATCAGGAATCTTAGGTATCATTAATACGGACTACGTTGGCGGCGTTAACGTAGCAGCGGGCAGCGGGAAAAAGCCATTCAGCTAAGCGCTTTTCAAAACTCCACTTTGCAACTCCGGCAAACAGCCGCGAGATACGCTAACATGCGTAAATAAAGGGTGTCAACGCAGCTATTTAGTGAAAATTTGGGGCAGCGAATCGCCATCGCCGGGCTGCTAATTTACGTCGCCTTTGCGCCTCATTCCGTGGCCGCGAGTGTGATCGGAGTGGCGATCGCGGGCATCGGGTGGGTGATCAGGTCGGTCCAGACGCGCAGTTTGGGGTTAAGTCGATCTAAATTCGATCTGGTCATCGTGCTGTCGCTCGCCTGGACCGCGGCATCCGCTTTTCTCTCCGAGGAACCGTCAATCAGCATTGCTAAGCTGACGTCAGTATGGAGCGTTTTTCTCTTTTACCTGACGCGCGCGGTGATCACGCGGCGGTCGGCGCTTTGTTTGGTAAGTGTGTTGATTCTGTCGGGTTGTGTGGGGACGCTTTACAGCACGTTTGATTTGATACGCGGGCGTGGGGTGGTGGTGGAGTCGATTGCGGCGAGTAGTCCGTTTCAACGGGTGGGAATTTTGGCGGGTGATACGATCTGGCGTGTTGGCGGGCGAAGAGTGTATTCGGTCGCTGATATTGATGAAGCTGTGCGCAGTGCGCCGGCAAACACGCCGTTGACCGTCAGTATTATTTCGCAGGGCGAACACGTCGAACGCCCGGGACTCGCTTTAACAGCAACGGAACAACAGTCAACTTCACCGTCTGCATTGACCGGCAGTTTCCGGAGTCATCGCTTCCGCGCCTCTGGCTGGACGCGTCACTACGAAACGTTTGCGGAAATTCTTCAGATCATCGCGCAACTCGCGCTTGGTCTCGCGCTGGCTCATCTCAGGAATCACGGTCCGAACAAGTACTTCAGAATCGCTTTGGTGGCCGCGGCGCTGTTGGCGTTGGGACTGGCGTTTACTGCGATGCGAACGGTGATCGTCGCTTTTGCGATCGGCGCGTGTGTGGTTGCGTGGCGCTCGCTTCGTGGCGCGCACAAGTTGGTCTTCGTTTTTGCACTGTTCTTCGTGATTGCGTTCGGAGCTGTGGTCGTGTCGCAAACGCGCGCGCGCAACGCGCTTGCGCTCGGCGATCCGAGTTCGACGCTGCGTTTTCAGGTGGCGCGTGTGGGCCTCACGCGCATACCGCTGCACCCGGTTTTTGGTCACGGCATGGACGCCATGAAACGGCATTGGAACGAGTGGGGCTTCCCCGGCAAAGACCAGCTTCACCTGCATTCGACGCCGTTACAACTCGCTTTCGATCGCGGCTTGCCGATGCTCGTGCTTTGGCTGTGGATGATGGCTCTGTTCTGGACTGAAATTGCCGGCGCTGAAAAGCGAGCATCGGATCAGAGCGACACGCACGTTTACGGAATCCTGCTCGGCGGTTTGGGTGGGCTCACCGGTTTTCTGGCGAGTTCGCTGGTTAATTACAACTACGGCGACGGCGAAGTGGCGATGTTGTTCTGGTGGTTGATGGGCGTCTGCGTATTTTATACCTCTGTGAATAGTCGTTTGGTAAAATCCTCTACATGACACATCCGCAAGCAAATGAAGCAGCGTCGTATTACTTTGGTTACATCGATCTCGCCCGCAGCGAAAGCATCGTTACGTTTCTCGACGAACAACTCGGTGAGACGATGTCGTTTCTCGAAGGCATTTCTGAAGAGCAGTCACTGCACCGCTATGCGCCGGACAAGTGGACCATCCGGCAGGTTTTGAATCACGTCAACGACGGCGAACGCATTTTCCTCAGTCGCGCGCTCTGGTTCGGCCGCGGGTTCACGGATCCGCTGCCGAGTTTTGACCAGGAAATCGGGGTCGCGGGAGCTAATGCGAACGACACTCCGTGGAGGCAGTTAGTGGACGAGTTCAGGACGATCCGGCTGGGAACGCTCTCGTTCTTCCAGAACCTCCCCTCCGACGCCTGGTACCGCACCGGCATCGCGAGCGACAACCCGTTCACAGTCAACGCCCTTGCCTACATCATCGGCGGCCACGTCACCCATCACACGAACGTCCTAAAGGAGCGCTACCTCTAAGATTTTGCGACCAAAAAGGCGTTCTTTTTGATAATCATTGTTTTTCCGACCCTTTAGGGTGTACTCTTGGAGCCTGCGGAACTACTCACGCGGTTCTTCTCCGCAGGCCCCATTAATACACAGTACTGCCCGAATTCCAGGAGAGCGCAATGAAACGGTGCCCGCAGTGTGAGTTTATTTACGAAGACGACCAAAGTCTCTGTGATATGGACGGCGCACTGCTCGTTTTTGACTCGCGATCTCTGCCAAATTTGCACGCGCTCGCGCCTGTCGATCTGCCCGTGCCTGTCGCGCCCAAAGCGCACTGGCGGCACCGAACGTTTCCCGCGATGGCGGCGCTCATTCTCGCGACCGTCCTGTCGCTCGTCTATTTTGTTTCTACTCAACGTGGCGTTTCTCCGACCGCGCCCGTCAACGTGCCATCCGTGACGTTGCCGGCGTCAAACCTCGTCGCTCCGACAGCGGCGAACCCAACACCCGAGCCGCCGCCAGCGACTGAAGAAAGTGGCGCGGCTCCAGCAACTAAGAAAGAAACAAAACCGGAGAAGTCCGCAATTCAACCGGCTCCAAAAGCCACTTCCAAAACCACACCCACTCAACCAAAGCCTGCCCAAGAGACTAAGAAAAACGACTCGAAGGTCGGCTCAATCCTCAAGAAGACTGGTCGAATACTGAAGAAGCCTTTCAAGCTCTGAGGTTCGAACGTCTTCGTCAACCCTACGGATTGACGGCTATGAAACGCTGCCCCCAATGCCTCTTCATCTATCCTGAGTCAGACGCGCGCTGCGACTTCGACAACACACCGCTGGTGGTTGTAGACGACGCTGAGATTGAGTCGGCAACTGCTCCCGTTTCGACATCGGCGAAAAAGAAACGCGCGTCTGCGTCGAAGAAAAGTTCGCCGGGCTCGAAGAAGAGTTCTCGCAAGAAAGGTACTGCGATAACCGCTGCCGTCGGTTTGGCGATGGGTCTTGCGGGTTTCTTTGTTTACTACAGTCTCAATTCGCGCGCGAAAGTCGTTGCCGAGATTCCGCCTGTGGCGAGCGTGAGTATGGCGACGCCACAACCCACACCGCCGCACGTCGTGATCGCTTCATCGCCTCCGGTCGAAAACTCCGAGCCCTCTCCTACTCCCACACCGAAATCCGCCACCGAGCAGCGCACGGCGACATCACACTCGCGCACGACAACCGCGCCCGTTTCAACCAGTGGCCCAGGCATGGGTAAAGGCAGCAAGCCAGTGATTCTGTTGACTACCGGCGGCAAGATCGACGCAGATGAAGTTTGGCGCACACGCGATGGCGTCTGGTACCGCCGCGCCGGAATCGTCACGCTCCTAAAACACAACCGCGTCAAAGCAATCGTCAACCAGTAACTCCACATAAAATCTGTGTAATCCGTGGATGAGCCTTGTCGCGCGTTCGCGTGCGTGATAGTCTGCGGTCCCCCAATCTCAACCAAAAGGGACAATTGACATGAAAACCACCGCGAGAACGCTCGTCGCGCTGAGCGTCGTCCTTTTAGTCTCTCTCACGCTAACCCCTGCGCCGCCGTCAACCAATGCACGTCCGTTCGCGCCACTCGATTTCGCAGGCGAACTTCACGGAGCGCCGTTTCGCATCCGCGTTCCTGAAAACTGGAACGGCACGCTGCTCGTCTTCGCGCACGGCTATCGCGACAAAGCCGATCATCCAGGCGAAGTCGACAATCGCAACGCCGACGTCGCGCCCAACGCCGCACTCGAAGCTCCGCTGCTCGCACAAGGCTTCGCACTCGCCGGCACCGCGTTCAAAGACAACGGTTGGGCCATCGGAGACAGCATTCAGGACACAAAGAATCTCGCAGTCTACTTCCGCTCCCACATTGCCAAACCCGATCGCACGATCCTTTGGGCCGCTTCAGTCGGCACGGTCGGCGCTTTCAAGAGCATGGAACAATTTAACGGGATCTTTGACGGCGCGCTCTGCCTGTGCGCTGTCGGCGCGGGAGCTACCAGCGTATGGGACAACGGTCTTCCTGCCTATCTCGCTTACGACGTCGTGTTTGGAGTTCCACCAGCGTGGGGCACTGTCGGCGAAGTCAGAAACGACATCAACTTTGAAACTGAAGTCGTCGCTAAACTCGGACCCGAACTCGCCAACCAGGCAAACTTTCCAGCGTTTGAATTCATTCGACTCGTCGCCGGAACTCCGGGCCGCGGCATCACGCCGCCTCCACCACCAGCTTTTTATCCCGGTTGGGTGCTGACTGACTTCTTCTTTCTCACCGAAGCACGCGCCGAACTGCAACGACGCGCCGGTGGGCCATACGTTCAGAACCTCGATCACAACTACAGTCTGACCACAGCCGAAATGACTTATCTCACCGGACTTGGTTTGGCGCCACGGGTGATCGAGGGCTGGCTTGCGCAGATGAACGCACACCGCAACATCGCCGCCGCACCTAAAGCGCGCAACTACGTTCGCAACAATACCGACTACAACGGCAAGATTCGCAATCCGGTGTTGACACTGCACACGGCGATCGATCCGTTGGTCGTAGTTTCGAATGAAGCGTCTTACGCAGAACTGGTCGCGTCGGCAAACAAAGAAGACCTGCTCTTTCAAACCTTCACCAACGCCAACGGCCACTGCAATTTCACGGGACCACAAATCCTGACGGCAGTGGGCGCCATCGATCTGTGGGTCCGCACGGGCGTGCG
>DATNJO010001145.1:0-4948 GCA_035603895.1 Pyrinomonadaceae bacterium | reverse complement strand
CAGGACGGCCTGACTGCTCGCGTTGATCGTCCACCAGCCAACGCGACCAACTCGACGCATCGATCGGACGCGCGCGAAACGGCACCGGCTTCGCCGGATCGGAAATATACTCCTCGTAACCTGGGCCTTTCGACGCTTGCGTGAAGCTCGTCTTCAAACCCGCGGTGAGATAAAGCGGTGTGGGTTTCACCGTGCAACCCTTCTCGCAGCCCATCGGCCACGCAGCCAGGTTGTGCCAACTGTTTGTGCCCGTCTCAAACGCCACCACCGGCGAGATGTTCGGTTTCGGCGCGCGTTCTTTCAGGTAGTAATCGAGAAACGGCCGCAGGATGTCGCGACGAAATGTGAGGGAAGTGTCGCTGCCAAACTTGATCGCACCGAGCGCACTGCCATCCCGAATCTCCTGCCCGTGATGCCACGGTCCAAGCACGAGAAACACCTTGTCGTTATTCGTGTCTTTCGGCTCGATCGCTTTGTAAACGGCGATGTCGCCGTAGATGTCTTCCTGGTCCCACAAACTATGGACCAGCATCACCGGAACCTTCAACGGTTCTTTGGCGAGGATTTTGTCGACTGCCTGATCGCGCCAGTAAGCGTCGTAACTCGGATGCTCGAGAATCTTGCGCCAGAAGCCGACTTGTTCGAGACCGCGGCGGCGACCGAGTTCGCCTGCGCTGCCGGCTTCCATAAACATGTCGTAGTCGTCGGCGTGGCTGGTCCACCAAAGGATCTCATTGCCGCGCGTTGCCTCTTGATCGTAGATGTAACTCATGCCCTGTTGGCGAAACGCGCCGTTGTGAAACCAGTCGTCGCCGATCCAGCCGTCGACCATCGGATTCATCGGCACTGAGACTTTCAGTGCGGGGTGCGGATTGATCAGCGCCATCAACGGCAGGAAACCGTCGTAAGAGATACCGAGAATGCCGACGCGACCGTTGGTTTCGGGAATGTTTTTGACGAGCCAATCGATTGTGTCGTACGTGTCGGTAGCGTGATCGACGTTGGTCGGATTCTGTGGACCATGCAGCGGACGATTCATCACGTAATCGCCTTCAGAGCCATACTTGCCGCGGATGTCCTGCACGACGCGGATGTAGCCGCCTTCGACGATCGTGTCGGTTGCGTTGTCGTAGCCGAACAAAGCCGAACCGAGATCGGAGCTGTTGGTGTTTTTGGTCAGGCCGTTTGCGTCGTAAGGCGTGCGGGTTAAAAGGATCGGAGCGTTGCGTGCGCCTTTGGCAACGAGGATGACGGTGTGCAATTTGACACGGTCACGCATCGGAATCATCACTTCGCGGCGCGTGTAGTTGAAGCCGTTATTGGTCGGTTCGAATTTTGAAGGTGTTTCGGAGGGCAGTGTTTGGGCCACGGATGACACAGACACAACACAGACAAGCAGAATGAGCAAGAGAGTACGCATGGATGTCTCCGAAAGGGTATTAGTATTTCACAAACTCAAACTTCAGTCGCACACTTCGATCGGGACTGTTGAAGAACGTCCCAAACTGCGGGCTCGCGAGATTGTTCTGCACGTCGCGCGGATTCCAGTGATTCGTGATGTTGAAGACGGTAAAGCCTGCGCGTCCTTTGTATTTCTTGCCGCGAAACGGAATCGTCAGTCCCTTCATGATCAGCAAGTCGAGTGTGACTAGCTGTGGAAAGCGCCCGCCTTCGTTGCGTGGGCCGACGAAGTCCTGCTGTTCGTTCAGCAGTGAAAACGGAAAACCGCTGTGCCAATCGAGTACGGGTGTCGCGACGATGTCGAAAGGCAGTCCGAAGTCGCCCCAGAAGAGCAGCCGGTTCGGCACGTCGAAGGGTTGTTTGGCGTACTCGTCTGGACGAATCACCGGATGTTTTTGATTTCCAAAGTAGGTATTGAAGTCGTTCAGATTGCCGCGCGCCTGCGAACGCACGTACGACAAGTAAATGTTTCGGTTTTCCTGAAAACGAAACCGCGCGACTGCTTGCAATTCGCGATAACGAGATCTTCCGTTGTTTTGTAATAAAAGCAAGCCCTGGTTGGGAATCGCCGCGTTGACGACCGGTTCGAGCACGAAGTCGCGGCGCGTGCTGCGTTCTTCGTAACCCAACCGCAGCAGCAAACGCGGATTCACCTGATGATCCACCTGTAAGTTCCACGCGAGACTGTAAGGATTCTCCAGATCGTCAGGCGCGGTGTTCTGAAACACGCGTGGACCATCGACGACCGGGAGGTTGTTGATTGCGAACGTCGTCACGACCTGGTTCTGATACTGCTCAAACGAACCGACGTTCAGCGGAATCTTGTCGTAGAAAAGACCGATGCCGCCACGAATGATCGTGCGATCGGAACCAGTCGGCGCGATTACAACACCGAGCCGCGGTGCAAAGTTGTTCTCTTTGCCGATCTGATCGCGATCGTAACGAAGCCCGAGATCGAGCACGAGTCGCTTGTTCAATTGCCACTTGTCCTGCACGAACGCAGAGAACTCGTTTTGCGTGCGCGCGAGAACTCCCGGGCCGCTGAACTCGATTAACTGATACTGCGAACCGTCGGCGCGAAGGATCGTTACCGGTGTGCTTCTGTCGGTGCCATCGAAAGACGTGTGGCTGAAGTTCACGCCGGTTTTGAATTCATGCGAACCGCGCCACATCTGCGGACGAAAGTGATAAACCTCGAGCAGTTCGTATCGCCGGCTTTCGCGATGCTGGCGATCGAACCAGCCGCCGAAATTCCGATCGGGCGTGATCTGATACGGCGCTTCACTGTTGCCGAAGATGTCGCCGTCAAACTGTTTCACACTGAAGCTCGACTGAAGCAACGCGCCGGATTTGAACGTCGCTTGTTCGTTGAGCGCGAGAAACCAGCCGCGTTGATGAAAGTTCGCGGTCGTGTCGGCCGGGTTGAACGTGTTGAGATTGAAGAAGTCAAACTTCTGCGGAAAGATCGAGAAACTGCTGGTCAGACGATTGTTTTCGTTGATGACGTAGTCGAGCCGTGAGAAGGAGTCGAAGCTTTCGCGTTGGATGTCGCGCTGCCGCTCGTTTAGCCTTTCGAGGCTCTCAACATTGGTGCGTACGAACCGGTATTCCAGACTTTGAAAAAAGAACAGCTTGTCTTTCTTGATTGGACCACCAACCGCGATACGCGGCGTCACGGCGCCGATGCCGAAGATCGAGCCGTCGCGCCAGCGCGGGCGCGGCAGCACGCCGGTCACGAGATAACGCCAATCATTGCTACCGGAGCGTGTTTCGATCGTCGTCACTGCGCCGGTGAACTTGCCGTACTCCGATGAATACGGATTCGAGTGAACCTGAACTGTATCGACTGCTTCGAGCGGCAACTCGATCGCAGGCGCGCCCGTAACGGGATCGGTAACGTTCAAACTCGAAACGAGAATGCCGCTTTGGCTCGGCCGCGTGCCTTTGATGTTGAGATTTCCGTCGGGACCGCGCACTACGCCCGGCAGCAGCGGCAGCGCGTCCTGAAACTTCTGATCGATCAGCGGCGCGTCGCGCAGGTTTTGCGTGGTGATGGTTGAAGGCGTGGTCGATTCAGTTCTGACCGGATCGGTGCGATTGTCAGTGACAGTGACCTGTTCGCTCAGCGGCACTGGTTGCAGGAGGATATTCTGTTCGACAGTGGCCTCGATTTGAACGCTGAGTTTTTGTTCGAACTTCTTGAAGCCCGAATACTCGACCGTGACCGTGTAATCGCCGGCAAGTAGACCGTTGAATTCAAACACTCCGTCCGCGTCGGTAACGCTCTGAAGCTTCTGATCTCGCAGCCGTTCGCTGCTCAGAACCACGACGACGCCGGGAAGCGGCCGCCGCTGATCGGGAATGTCCGCCACCACCTTGCCCTTGATACTTCCACCCTGGGGAATAAGAAATATTAGTGCTGCTAAAAGATTCAACATGCCGAAATTCCTAGCACAGAATTGACTTCGCGGCCAGCACCGCTATAAGCCGTTCACCAAAAATCCGTACCCAGAAGGAGTACTCCCGATGAAGAGCATTCTTTGTGCTTCTTGTTTCCTCCTTGTTTTAGTTTCCCTGACTCTGACGCCTTTGACTTTCGCGGGCGCTAATGGACCATCCGCTAACGGTTCGTTTCAGTTTGCGCTCGAAGACGATCAACCACGGTTTCTCGAATTCAACGCGCGCGAACAGAACAAAGGCAACGTCGTAGGCGAGATGAGTTTCACCGATCCGAACGCGTCGGTAGTTATCGATCCGGATGCTATCGGCTGTCAGAGTTTTTCCCTGTCGTCCTATTCGTTCACCGACATCGCCCACGGCGGCGGCAACGTTCAGGTCAAGCCGTAGTTCACTCGTTCCCGATCTTTCGTTCGATGCGGCGGTCGGGGATGAGCCAGGTGATGGCGACGAGGATGTAGAGCGCGAGTGCGATCAAGGGGCTGACGAAGGCTAAAGGAATCGCTGCGACGTAAATAACAATCGAAACTTTGCCTTTGAAGTCTGAACCGAGTGCGTTTGCCAGGAGCTCGTTTCCGTGTGCGGCGAGTAACGCGCGCACGAGTATGTAGTAAGCAATCCCGCTCATTAGCAAATCGATACCGTAAAGAGCAACGGGCCACGTCGCGAAGTGGTTCTCGCCCATCCACGCGGTTGTAAACGGAACTAGCGAAAGCCAGAAGAGTAAGTGCAGGTTGGCCCACAGGCATCTGCCGTCGATGTGTTGCGCAGCGTGGAACAAGTGGTGATGGTTGTTCCAGTAGATGCCAATGTAAACGTAGCTCATCACGTAACTGCCAAACACCGGCAGCAGCGGGCGCAGTCCCGCAATCGTGATGTCGTGAGGCGGGCGCAACTCAAGGACCATGATCGTGATGATAATCGCGATCACTCCGTCACTGAAGGCTTCCACTCGTCCCGTGGTCATCCGTGAAATCCGTGGCCTACTTCTTCCGTCCCACTGCGAAAAGACTCTGCGCCGTGCGAATGT
>DATNJO010001144.1:0-3694 GCA_035603895.1 Pyrinomonadaceae bacterium | reverse complement strand
AGTCGTGTGGTTCAGGGAGAACCGTTCTTTCGCATGAAGGAAGTCCCGGGCGACGCAAACTCCGAGACTCACGTTAGCGTCCTTAACGCCAGTGGAAGTCTCAGCCTGTATCAGTTGCTTGCTCTCACCGGCAAGAAACATCAACTTCGTCTTCACCTTGCGGCCTTAGGAGTTCCGGTGATCAATGACAAACTCTATCCCGCGTTGACTGCTTCAACTGCCGACGATTTCTCCAAACCGCTCAAGCTGCTGGCGAAATCGATTTCGTTTCGGGATCCGTTGAGCGGACGGGAACACTATTTTGAAAGTGGCACAAGACTATGACCACACCTCTTAACATGCACGCCGCGCGTCGGATCATGACCCGCATCTTCCGGACGTTAGCCAGGGAGTCCGGGAAAGCCGATCGGTGAACAGTCCGTTATTTCCAGAGTACGTATTTACCTCCGCCGGTGCATACAATGACGAGGTTCATCAAAACCAGCATCAGATCGTAATGCCATCCCGCGGCCTTTTCTCCCCAGAAGCCGGTGTGCCAGACGAAAATCTTCTTTTGCATCGCTCCGAGCATTAGCAAGATCAGACCAATCGCTGCGAGTTGTATTAACACACCAAACGCGACGCCTAAACCACCCATGATCTCCGCAACTCCGAGGAACGCTGTAAAGCCGGCGCTCATGCCGATGCTTTTGGCTCGCCCCTTCGGATCTTTAACGTGTGACAGGCCGCTGGTCACAAACACGGCGGCCACCATAAGTCTCAACAACAACAGGCTGAGATCGGTGAATTGAGCAAATTGTGGAAACACTCTTCCCTCCTCCGGTTACTCATACTAATCGCCTGTGGGCCGCGCGCGCGAAGAGATATTTCTCCCGCAAAGACGCAACGGCGCAAAGAAACCCTTCGAAACGCGGTAGCGCTTTGCGCCTTTGCGTCTTTGCGGGAGAGATAGTCAGAGAAAGAGGTACTTTTCGTCTCTCACAGATGCTCAGCGCATTTCAGCACAGTCGCGCAAGTTTCAATCTCTATTAGCAACCTCCCGAAAGAATCGATGACGTGTGATCGATAACCTAACCACATGCGAGAGAACCTGTTTCCGAATTGATTTACCTGAAAGGAAATAGCCATGCTATTGCGAATCATAGAGACAGAGTGGCAATGTCACTAGTTCTTACTCTTACGTTTGGCTTTGTCGTCATCTTCACGACTATTCCCACTCCCAACGTATCTGCTCAGGCAACAAGTCCGGTCACCAGGATAAACGAGGCTGCCGCCAAGTCGGATGTCACCGTTGAGCAACTGCGCGGGAACCTGAGCGTACTGTTTGGCTCAGGAGGAAACATCATTCTGCTTAATGGTCCCGACGGCAAGCTGCTGGTTGATGCTGGAATCGCGGTTTCAAAGGACAAGATTCAGGCTGCGCTCGATCGAATTAGCGCAGAACCGATCAAGTACCTCATCAATACGCACGGGCATTGGGACCACACCGACGGCAACGAGTGGGTACACAACCAGGGTGCGACGATAATCGCACACGAGAACGTACTTAAACGTCTATCTGCGACCACTCGTGTTGAGGATTTGGACTATACGTTTCACCCTTGGCCGATGAGTGGACGTCCGACAGTGACTTCAAAACCGAAAAGACGCTCAAGTTCGATGGAGAAACGGTCCTGATAAAAACTTTGGGACCGGGCCATACCGATGGCGATGCCTTTGTTTACTTTCCCAAGGCAGACGTACTCGTTATGGGAGACAACTTTTGGAATGGGATCTATCCGTTTATCGATAACGGCGTCGGCGGTGGAATTGATGGAATGATTAGCTGGGTGAAGGCTTCACTTGCCCGTGCGACGGACAAAACGATCATCGTTCCGGGACACGGCCCAGTGGGGAACAAGGCGCAGCTTGCGGAGTTCTGCGACATGCTAATGACCATTCGAAATAATGTGGCGGTTCTGAAGAACCAGGGGAAGTCGATCGATGAGATCATAGCTGCTAAACCTACTGCTGCGTACGATGCCAAGTGGGGCAACTTCGTTATCGACCCAGCTTTCTTTACGCGTCTTGTTTATGCAGGCTTGTAAAATGGACCTCTGGAAACGGAGCACAAGCTCGAGCTAGTAAGGAGTTGAACATGGCCACTACAGTCACACCGCTGCGCATCGATACGGCGCGCCATAGTCTGCTTTGCTTAAGCAAGCAAGGACGGAGTGCCAGTGTCCTCATTCGTTAGGCAGTCCTTCGATTGATAGGACGCAGACTCACAAAATGATGTTCGGAATGTCCACGCGACAACGCCAGTCGAAAGTAACGTTCGGCGCGGGCGCCCCGTTGGCATCCCACGTGAAGACCTTGATCTCCACATCGACCGCCTTCAAACCGTCAGTGTTCACCAGAGAATGGGTGACTGTAAGAAAGCACGGCGTGGTAGATCTAGGCGTTGCGACGACGTTGATGGGCTGTTGGAACCGATTGGCTGCGGGGGGAGCGGAGTGGCAAATGAACTCGCTCAGCCTGAAAACGCGCACGCCGTTGTTATCGGTTGTTGCTAAACCACTGATGTCCAGCAAACGGGCTGACCGGCATTCGTTGGGCGTCCCTGTAAAAAGATTCCGCAGGGTCGTGAAGGTGTTCTCATCAGTGGTGAGGGTGTGGGCGGCAACCGGGAAGACAAACTGGATGAGCTGAACTTCGTCGTCACTGAGCTTGTGACCCAGGATTGCCTCAAGATGCTTCTTAGTATCTGGTTTGGTAGCCATATCTCACTCCGTTCAGGTAGGGTTCCAAAATGATCCGCTCGGGTGGCTGGTCATTTGCGAGGTTACGAGTGAGGCTAAGAAGAGCTGCTCTAATTAGCCCGTAAACGAGGAGTCGGACACATGCAGGCAGATGGCAAGACCCATACCAATCGCAATAATAAATTCCATGCAGTCCTTTTTAGGCGAGAAGAGGTTGTTTGTGTCCGAGCGGGGGGACAAGGTGTCTACAACAGAGGGCAGACTTAGAAACAAGTGTGTACTTCTGTTGAATCCTCTGTGCCACCTCCGCGTTCTCTGTGGTTAACTAACTCGCAGTAATAACTCACCACAGAGGCACAGAGAACACGGAAGTTGCACAGAGAATTCTTCTAAGCGTTGTGTCTTCGCATGATGTGCCTGATTAATCTCAATAGTCCAGTACTACAGTCGCGCCAGCCACTTCTCGTATCGTTCCCTGGTTTTGCTCAGCCACGTCCGATAAAAATCTGCGGTTAACCTTTGGGCTTCCTCGTTCTGTAACTGGTGAATCTCTTTCAAAAGATTGCTCTTGATAGTGGTAGCGCTGAACTCCATCGTTTCCTTAATAGTTCTGCTTACAGAACCGCCCGCTTTAGGAAACTCGGACGTCATGGTCTGCAATGTTTGCAGGTCGGCATCACTCCCCACAGACGACACCTGCGATTCCAGATCTTTGAGTCCTTCGATGACGCTCGTATTGGAGGAGTTCAAAGCACCCGTCAACATTGAAATCAGTTTGGGCAACTCAATCTTTTCGCCAGCACGATAACCTCGAACAGCTATCGCAGTTTCTGCATCGCCCTCGTATGTGCCGTCGTCAAATACGACTGCCTTGATCTGTATCTCCATACCTGAGGGAACGGCAGGTTCATATCCTCCAGGTGTCGACTGCGCCCTGTTCGGCGGCGCAACGG
>DATNJO010001143.1:0-8099 GCA_035603895.1 Pyrinomonadaceae bacterium | reverse complement strand
GCCAGATATTGGCGTAACCACCCGCGCCCCAGAAGAGCGAAGGAGCCGTGCCGCCGATCGGATTGTCGTGCGGGAAGACTGTCGGGAACTTCGAAGCGATCTCGTCTTGCAATGCTTGAGTCGCCGGGTTGGTGGTAATGATGATGTCGTTGCCGGCGATGGAGAACTGGAATTCGTTCACTGCGCGCGACGACAACGTGTTCGACAGCTTAACTGCGAAGCTGTGGCTCGGCTGGCTCCAATCAGACGAGAGCGTCGGGTACGGGGAATCGCCCCAGAAGTTGTTGGAAGCTCCCAGGTGCGTCCACTTCTCATTGATGTAGCGGACCATCAGGTTCATGTTGTCCGTGATGGTGATATCGCCACGAATGAGATCCTGGCGCGTGTCGATCGGCTGAAGCTGAGTAGTTGCAAAGTTATTACCGACGACTGAACCAGTCGTGGGATCAGGGAAGAGCTTTACGAACGCAAGGCCGGCGGGGCTCAGCAAGTTCGTTGGAATCGTGTCGTTCGGGAAGCAGCCGGAAGTGTCGATGCCCGGCGGGGTACGGTCGCATACGCCACCAGGAACGTGCGGCAGGTTCCCCGTGAGCGCGCCACTGAAATTACCAGCCTTTTCCGCCGCCGTTGGCACCCTCGCCCCGAGCACGACGCCACGACGTTCACGACGCCACTCTTCCGACCAGAAGAAGAACACGCGGTTCTTGATGATTGGACCACTGAAGTTGCCGCCGAAGTTGTTGTACTCCAGTTGCCCCTTCTTGCCGCCAGCTTGATTGATGAAGAAGCTGTTTGCGTTCAGTGAATCGTTGCGGAAGAATTCGTAGAAACCACCGTGAAAATCATTCGAACCACCTTTGGTGATCAGGTTGACCACCGCGCCCTGCGCTTGACCAAACTCTGCGCTGAAGCTGTTACGTTCAACGCGAAACTCCTGAATCGAGTCGACTGACGGAAATACGAGCAAGGTGCGGTTTGAACCGACGTCCATGTTGTTGACGCCGTCAACCGTCCACAGATTCGCGTTCGACTGGTTGCCGTTGACTGACATATCAACACCAGCGTTAAGACCGGTGCCGCGAGTAGCAAACGCGCCCCCCGCGCCTGCCTGCGTGACCGGCGAGACACCGGGAACCATCAAAGCGAGCTGCGCGTAGTTGCGGCCATTCAGCGGCAACTCCGTCACCTGCTTCTCGGAAATCAAACTGCTGACCTCACCGCTGCGCACTTCCACGGGTGCGGCATCGCTGGTGACAGTAACAGTCTCGGTGACTTGTCCGACTTGCAGGTCGAGATTGACAGTCTTGTTTTCGTTAACGTGCAGATCGACGCCAGTCGAGATCGTCTTCTTGAATCCGGCGGGCGACGTGCTGATGGTGTAAACACCGGCGGGCAAACTATTGAAGTTGAAGAAGCCGTCTTCGTTAGCCGTCACCGTGCGTGATGCACCGGTCTTTTCCTCGGTAACTGAGACTTCAGCTTTTGGCACCGCCGCGCCTTGTGGATCGCGAACGGTGCCAGTGATGTTGCCGGTGGTGCTTGATTGGGCGTGTACGCCGACAAGTAAACCCATGCACAGCAGGAGTAGTAACGCCTGCAATCCGAACCTTCTCGACATACCGCACCTCCTCAGAACTCTCTGTGTTTTTGCGAATGTGAACTTCCGACCCGGGTACTAATGCGTACTACTTAAAAATTCTACTTATGTGTTCGTGCTTACTTTGTTGTAGAGGCTGTCAAAAGTATTTAATACTTCTGTCGGTACTTGTCAAGAGAATTTTCAGTAATACAACTTTGTTTTGGGGACCAACAAACCTCGCCTTGAGTTTAAGCGACTAGTTTTGAGTTCAGCCTTTTAGGCTGCGGCGTCGCGCGCAAGCTAAAGCTTGAACTCAAAACGAGCTTAAGTAACGGAGACGGAGGCGAACTTACTTGCAAGCACCAGGCTGATTGCGCCCATCAAAGTCGGCTCGGAACCGAGCGTCGAAGCGATTATACGCGTAGAAGGCAATCCGCGACAGATCGTTGTTTCCACGGTGGTTTTAATGTCATCCGAAATCACCGGCCAGGAGCGCACGATCGGCCCGCCAACAATCACCGCTTCCGGCGCGAGACCGCGAATCAGGTTGGCGATGCCGATGCCGAGAAAGCCCGCGGTTTCTTTCAACGCCGTTCGCGCGGGACCTTCACTACGCAACGCCTGATCGATCAGATCGCCAAAGGTGATATCCGCAGCGCCGTTCAAACCACGCGAGAGGTTCTTGTAACGCGCGAGCGCGGAACGTTCGGAAGCAAACGCTTCCCAACATTCACGACTGCCCGAAGCACACGCGACCGGCGCTCCCTGCCCGATCGTCATGTGTCCAAACTCGCCGGCCGCGCCGTTCTCACCACGATAAACCTGTCCGTCGAAAACGATGCCTGTGCCGACACCATCTTCAACCAGCACGAGAATAAAATCTCGTACCTCACGAATCTCCGGACGGCCAAACCAAAGCTCCGCCAGCGCCGCGGCGTTTGCGTCGTTGTCGATCGTGACAGGCAATCCGGTCCCGGCATTTATGTCTTTCGCGAAAGGGATATCGCGCCAGTTGAAGGTTGGTACAAACAATTCCGTACCATCGGAATTGACCAGTCCGGGAAGACTGACGCCGATGCCTTCGATTGTGCCGTTGTTTCTTCTGAGTAGTTTGTTGGCGCGGTCGATGATGTGTCGCGTTGTGGTTTCGGCGTCGGGATTGGTCTCAAAAGTCTCTTCTTCCAACACGCGCCCGGCCAGATCGCTGGTGGCAACGATTGTCTTGTTTGTCCCGACGTCAACACCGATGGCCACGGCATCTGCCGTACGAAGCGACAACAAAATCGGCGGACGGCCGCCTGTCGATTCGCCGCTGACCTCTTCAATCAGGCCGTCGACGCGCAGTTCCTCGACGATCAGCGAGACGGTCGAACGTTGCAGCGCGGTCTCGTGAGCAATCTCGGCGCGGGAGATCGGGCCCCGTTCCCGCACGTAGTTCAAAACGATCTGTCGATTGATATCGCGAATCGTGTTCGAGCGGGCTACGTTTGCCTTCTTCAGATCTATTCGTCGCATCTTGCCAAGCGCAGAGAATAATTCATTCTTCTAATCTATGTCATCTCCCGTTATCTAAACCAAGTCATTTAATCTATGTCATCTCCGTGTCAACTGAGCTATACTAACCGGCAAAAACCGGGAGGCCTGCTATGCATAACGCGAGCAAATACTCATTAATCGCGATCCCCCTCCTGATCTTCATGAGCGGCTCAGCCCTCGCACAGCGTGTTCCGACAGGCGGGCCACCTGCCGATCGCCGTAACGCCGACCGTGTTCGCCAACAGGAGATGAGCAACCGCGAGTGGCAACTGCGAAACTTCGGTAACGAATCGAATGCGCCCAAAGATCGCCGGCAATTAGAAGCCCTCCTGACGCAAACAGAAGAAGACTTCAATCGCATTCTGACGCTGCACAACGAGTTCGCTCGTTTACTTTCAGCTTCCAAACCCATCGAATACAACTTCATCACCGACTCTACTACTGAGATCAAAAAACGAGCGACACGGCTGCAATCGACGCTCGGCCTGCACCAGTTGCCGGCTGAAACGCCAGTCGTCGAAAAGACGGAAGAGCTTGACGACGCGCAGTTACAAGCCGCGCTGTTTCGCCTATGCAAACAGATCAAGAGTTTTGTTACTAACCCGGTGATCGCAAACCCGAACACGGTCGACGCCGAGCAACTCACCAACGCGCGGCGCGATTTGGAAAGTTTGATTCAACTAAGCGGGCACATCAGGAAAGAAGCCGGCAAGAAACACAAAACAACCGCGCTCATCGTTAACTGACTTTTTGGACACGATTACAGCCTGTCAACTAATGCTTAGGTTCCTTTTTGTGAGGCCGGTGGAGTTTTGACAAAGACGATCGGTTCAGAGGTGACAATTCCCTTGGCTTCCTGCACAGTGATCGATTGATTTGGCTTGACGTCAGCGATTCGATCCTTCACTCCACTGGGCCAGGCGATCTCAAGCGTGAGAGTCGTTCCCTCTTCAGGTTTCCCCAAACCAAACACCAGCGGCAACTCCGACTGCGAACAATAACTCGAACCCGTGCGCACCATCGCATAAACGGTACGCCCTTTCGACGTCTTCACAACAACCCTCGCTCCGATCCCGTCGCGATTAGACTTCGCCCCGACTGTTCGCACGCGCAGAAGATCGTTCTGGTTCGCGTTGTCGTTACGCAGCAAACGCGCCGGACCATTGTTGGCCGTGATCAGCAGATCCAGATCGCCGTCGTTATCGAAGTCTCCATACGCAGCACCACGCCCGACAATCGCGCGGTTCAGAGCACGCCCGAGTTTTCCCGTCACTTCTTCAAACTTCTTCTTGCCCTTGTTGTTAAAGAGATGTGGCGGTTGCGCGTACTTAACCGTCGGCTGCACGACGCTGATATCGTCAGAAACGTGTCCATTGGCCGCGAAGATGTCGGGCATTCCATCCAGGTTGTAATCGAAAAAGAAAACCGCGAAGGTCAACGACTGCGCGGACATCTTGCCGATTCCCGAAGCCGGCGCATCGTCAGTAAACAGACCCGCCCCGTCGTTGTGATATAGCGCGATACTTTCGTTGGTGAAGTTTCCGATCACGACACTCTGCCTTCCCGAACCGTCGTAATCCGCCGCATCGACGCCCATTCCCGCACGCGGCGTTCCCGCATCGCTGAACGCAACACCGGCGATCACCGCGTTGTCAGTAAACGTGCCGTTTTTGTTGTTGTGATAGAGCTTGTTGGGTTCGGTGTCGTTGGCGACGAAAAGATCCATCGAGCCGTCGTCGTCGTAATCGAGTAAAGCGACTCCCAACGTCTTGCCGGCAGGATCGTTTAATCCGGCGCGCGCGGTAGTGTTTTCAAAACTGCCGTTGCCGCGATTGCGATACAACGTCGCGCTCTGGCCTTTGTACGTTTGTGGCGTGCAGTACGATTTGTTCTTGTTGTCGAGCGTGCAGTAGATGTCCGTTTGCGGGGACCAGTCGACGTAGTTGCCGACGAAGAGATCGAGATTGCCGTCGTTGTCGTAATCAAACCACGCGGCGCTGGTTGAGAAACCGGGATCGCCGACGCCGGCGCGCGAGGTTACGTCCATAAACTTGCCGCCGCCGAGATTGCGGAAGAGACGGTTTGGACCAACGGCCGTGATGTAGATGTCGACGTTGCCGTCGTTGTCGTAATCAGCAACTGCGACGCCGATGCCGTAGATCTCGACGCCGAGTCCGGCTTGAGCAGTGACGTCAGTGAACGTGCCGTCTTTGTTGTTGTGATAGAGCGCGGGAAAAGATTTTCGCTTTTTGTTTTCCGGCCAGTCCATTGAATTGATCAGGAGGATGTCCTGCCAGCCGTCGTTGTCGTAGTCGAGGAAAGCGCAGCCCGAGCCGATTGTTTCCGGAAGATACTTCTTGCCGAAGGCGCCGCTGTTGTGTTTGAAACGAATGCCTGCTTCGGCGGTGACGTCCGTGAACTCAATGTCGCCGGAAGGACGTGGTGGTGTTGGACTCGCTGTTGGCGATGGAGTTGCGACTGCGGCAGTTTCGTTATTCTGCGGGGTTACAGTCGCAGGTTGTTTACACCCACAGATTAAAAGACAGATAAAAAGCAGGACAAAAACGGGTAATTTTTTCATGTGGCTGGGGACTCTTGAACTGTAACGCCGCGGCGCGACTCGAGCCACGTCTCGATGAGCATCGCCGTTGGTCCAACGATGAAGAGCGCGTAAAGCGGCGCGTAGATGACCTGGTTCAACCGCATGAGCATCTCCGCGAAGGCGATGAGTATCACGACCACACATTGCCACGTTTTGGATCTGACCGTCGTTTTCGGATCAGTGATCATGAAGAACACAAACAGTTGGTACATCGGTCCGGTGAGCGGCGCCACTTCAGCTTGCCACGGATGCCCGGTGATCCAACTGCGCAGAAACGCAAACACAAAGAACGACACCACGTAAGTGAAACTGATGTGAAACCGCTTCGCGCGCCAGATGATGATCGATCCCAAAACCCAGATCACGACCATCGGCCAGATGAAGTTACCCCACTGAATACTCAAAGCCGTCACCGTGTCGGGCGCCAGCAACAGCAACGCGCAGATGCCGAAGTTTGACGGATTCCAAAGATGCCGGTCCTTCACGCGCAGCACGTACTTCGACATGATCGAAAGCACGCTGCACAACGCGAACGGCCAGAAAGCCGGCGAACGAAGCAAAATTCCAACGCTGATACCGCTGATGTACGCGCTCGCCAGATTCAACCACTTGCCAAAAAAGATTCGTCCCAGAATCAGCTCGGCAACGAGCGCCGCAACGATCGCCAGCGCGGTTCTTTCGTAGCTCTCGAGAATGCCATAGAACAGATGGCCCACCAGCAGTATACAGGTGATGAAGAGCGGTGCGATGTAGCGGTTGTCGAGTCGAGCCATCTTGTTCATCCTGCAATCCTGTCAAAAGCCTCTTTGATCTTGTAGACCTGACCCGGCGACGGATTCTCGATGACCTGTTTTCTTCCCGACGGCCACTGAATCTCCACTTTTTCAAGCGCGGGATTTTTTCCAAGTCCGAAGTGCAACCGCCGCTGGTTCTGCGAACAGAAACCATTCCCACCAGTGATCTGTTGCACCTGCTGCCGCCCATCCCAAAACACACGCACCTCCGCGCCGATCGCACTGCGATTACTCGCGGTGCCTTCGAGTTCAAAACCGATCCACTTGTTCTCCGGTGCGACCGTGTTCTTGTAAACGAGCAGCGGTCCTTTTTGATTCGCGACAACCACATCCAACACGCCGCGATTCCACAGATCGACCGTGGCAACAGAACGTCCGTCGTAAACATCGCCGGCGCCAACCGCCTGCGCCACGTTCACAAACTTTCCAGTGCCGTCGTTCAGCCAAACTCTTTTGTGTTGATAACCCGACAAGCTGCGCCCGTCCATCGACGGCCAGTGCGCTGCATCGGAAATGATCGTCGAGTTGCCGCCGGCGATCTTCGAGAAGTCGTACCAATAATTCGTGTTTCGATCGGCGGAGATGTAACCGTTGACGAGATACAGATCGAGCGTGCCGTCGTTGTTGAGATCACCAAACTGCGCACCAAAGCTCCAGCCGCCAATTTCGACGTCCATCGCGCGCGCAAGATTATCGTACTCAAGCGTATCGCCCGCGGTTCCCTCGCGCGGCACCCAAAGATTGTTACCCTGAATCAGCACGCCTTCTTCGGAGATGTTCGAAACGTAGATCGAATACTTTCCGTTGTTCAGCACATCCGCCATCGTGGCGTTCATGCCGCTCTTCGGCGCGAACCCGACACCGGTCTGTTTGCCAACTTCGCGAAAGCGTTTGCCGTCGTTGAAGAAAAGTTCGGAGATGCCGTAGTCATTGGCGATGAAGAGATCTGGATAACCAGTCCCGCGTAAGTCAGCAACAGCCGCCGCCAACGCCCAACGCCGCGTATCAATCCCCAGCTTCTCACTTACCTCTTCGAACGATCCGTCGCCGAGATTGTGGAAGAGATACTTGCGTCCGCCGTTGCGGGCGTACTCAAAACTCTCCGGCATCATCTTCGTAGTTTTCAGATGCCAGAGATCGACGTCTTCCGAATAATAGCCGCCCAGAAATAGATCTAACCGCCCATCACGGTCGTAATCGAACCAAAGCGCGGTATTTGCGTTGACCCACGCGGGTAACTTCGCTTTGTCACTCGCACGAGTGAAAGACTTCGCGGCGTCGTTGTGAAAGAGTTCCGGCCGGCCCCACTTATACAGAAACAGGTCTTCGTAACCGTCGTTATCGTAGTCGCCCCAAACCGCGCCCATCGAAACACCCGTGCCCGGCTGATTCACGTCCGCGATTCCCAACTCCCCGGCCACGTCCTTGAACGAACCGTCGCCGAGATTGCGATAGAGCGCGTTCTTACTGCCCTCGCCGCTGTTGGTGACATAGATGTCAGCCCAACCGTCGCGGTCGTAATCGACGATCGAAACGCTCGCGCCCATCGACGCGACTTGCGGCATGATGTGATTTAACTGCGAATCGA
>DATNJO010001142.1:0-29168 GCA_035603895.1 Pyrinomonadaceae bacterium | reverse complement strand
CGCGATCCTTTTCACTCTTTTGATCGCCTTCCTGGCGGGATCCTTCACAGCAGTAGGCGTGACGCCCATTCGCTTAGCGTCGACTCTTTTTTACTTCAACAACTGGCTGCAAGCTCTCGTTAGCGACTCGCCGTGGTTCCTGACTCACTTCTGGTCGCTGTCGATCGAGGAGCAGTTTTATTTGATTTGGCCACTGGCGCTCATCACACTGCTGAGACGGCAGCGGCGCACAGCCCTTTGGATTGTCGTTTGTGCGATTACACTTTCCTGGCTGTTGAAGGTTGGTCTTTACTGGTCCGGCGCATCGTGGCAGCGGCTATATCATGGCTCTGACACGCGAGCAGACGCATTGCTGGTTGGGTGTTTACTTTCGCTGCTCATCTACTGGCGAGCACTGCCGGCGATAATCGTTCGTCATCATCGCATTCTTGGCCGGTGCGCGTGGCTTGTTTTCGGAGCACTTCTTATTGCGGCTGATTTCCGTGGACCACTTGCTTACTTCGGCGGTTTCACTTTCGCGGCCATTACGTGTGCCTTCATCTTGCTGAACGCGCTGATTGCGCCGGCCGCGGTTCTCAACTCTCGTGCACTATTGTGGATTGGCAAACGCTCGTACGGGTTGTACGTTTGGCACTGGCCTGTATACCTGCTGGTGTCCGCGGCGGTTCCCAACGTGTTGATGGCGCCAATTTCCCTGATCGGGACTTTCTGTTTAGCAGCACTCTCCTACCGCTACATCGAAAAACCTTTTCTTGATTTGAAACACCGTCGCTCAGAAGCACACGCTCGCGTCTTTGAGACTTCGTTAAGGCGGACAGAGCGAGCTGATCGTGACGTAGTAACCGTCCGGATCGCGGAGTGAGAACTCCATAGTGCCAGGGCCTGGGTTCAAATTAGGTTCTTCTTCGAACTGGGTCACGAGAGTTCGTGCGCGGGATAAGGCCGCGTCGAAATCATCGACACGAAAGAACAAAAGGAGACCGTTGCCAGGCTCGGCGCGATCGGGGCTCGTCAAAGAGGGGTGCTCGTGGGCGCCCCACTGGTGAAGACACAGCAAGACGGTTCCATCCGAGTCGAGAATTTGCCCGAAGTCGTCATGTGCGGGAGCCGTCTCCGGCAAGCCAAACAACGACTGATACCACTTGAAACTGATAGCCACATCGGCAACCCCAATGATCGTCCAAGTGCGTCTCATGCGTGTTTCCTCGTAGCCTGTCATCGTCAGGGCGACGCAATCCGGATAACGCCCACGTTGCTCGTTTGCCCTCGCAACGTCACCTTCAATTTCAACTCCGTAGAAGTGCCTACATTATCCGGCAACCTGACAACGATCTGCGACAGCGTTGGCTGATTCGGCACCACGCCGACAAACTCCACCGCAAGCGAGTGCACCACGCCCGTGTCGTCTTCACCGCTCACCGTAACTGCCGAAGCATTCTCGCCCGCGATCAGCGTCAGGTTCAAAGCAAATAACGAGATTCTCGTGTGCTGATCTGATCCGAAGTTAGACTCTCTCGTCAGTGGAAAAGGATCGCGTAGCCCCGACGTAAGCTCGAGCGCCGCAGCTCGCTGACTGTTCTCTTCCAACAACAACACGGGCGCCAGATCGTCATTCTGAATAGTCCCTACAGCCTGCGAGTCAAGGATTGTGGCCCCCGTGGGATTTGTCAGATTGACGAAAAGGGTCTCGTCAGGCTCAACCACGGTATCGGTAATGATGGGCACAGGAAAGATTCCGACGGTCGACCCAGGCGCGAATGTAAGCGTGCCCGAAAATGCAAAATAGTCAGAGCCTGCCTTGGCGCTGCCATCAGCGATCGAGACCTGAACTGAAACTGGTTTACTGCTCGCATTCGATAACCGTATGAAGAAGTGAAATGTACGTGGTCCACTGTTGCCTTCAGCGAGTGCTACATCGTTGACGCTGATGCCAGGCAGTGGATCGTCATTTTGTATGGTTATCGTTGCCGTGCCTCGATCGATCGTGACATTACTCGGATTGCTCAGGGTTACCGTAAATGTCTCATCATCTTCAAACACTGTGTCGCCATCAACCAGGAACGAGATCGACTGCGAAGTAGCACCGGCGGGTATGGTTGTTAATGTGTTTATGGCGCTGTAATCGGTGACCTGCGTAGCAGTTACCGGCGACGAGGTCAGATTAACAGCGATCGGCTTGCCACTAGCCGCGGAAAGCGTCAGCGTAAAGCTGCGCACCGGGGCTCCGCTACTGCCCTCGACAACCGTTGCATCATTAATTGAGATTGAAGGCGGCGCATCGTCGTCCGCGAGAGTAAGAATGCTCGCGCTTAAGCTGCCGGACGACTGCCCGGTGGCGTTGAAATCACTTAGCGTCAACAGCACGGTTTCGTCAAATTCATCCACCGTGTCATTTTTCAACTGGATGACGACATTCTTCGTCGTCTCACCCGCTGCAAACGTAACCGAACCCACCGTTGCTGTGTAGTCGGCTCCGGGCGTGGCAGTGCCGTTGCTGGTCGCATACTGCATGGTGAGTGCGCTGCTCGTATTACCAGTGCGAGTGATTCCCTGTCCATTGGCGCTGATCGTCGGGCGAAACGATTCTCCATTGCCACTGCCCGTACCGAAGGTGTTTATACTGACCAGAGTCGTGATACCGGTTTGCATATCGCGGACGAACACGTCCAACGAGTTATTACTATCGTTAGCAACCAGATTGCCGGCACGGCTTTCAAAAGCCACATAACGACCATCCGCACTAATTGCCGGGTTTTGTGAATCGCCGTTTCCACCTCCAGTGCCGGACAGGTTCACGCTGACAAGGGTCGTAACGCCCTGCAAATCACGATAAAAGACATCTTTTCTTCCATTATCGTCGTCGGGAATGATATTGAAAGCAAAACTTTCAAAAGCTACGAACCTTCCGTTTGCGCTAACGACCGGATCCTCGCTGGTTCCAGAACCGCTCGCAACGTCTGTCTTCTGCAAACTGATCAGCACCGGCCTTTGGGCCATTACGTTCGAGGCAAAAATGAAGTGAAGAAAGACAACAGAAATCACCGCGACAAAAAGCTTTTGCAAAGACATAGTGAAGTTGGTAGACCGCAGGGATAAATTCCGGGCACGAACGCGGCGATCTGCGGGTTAGGGAGTCGAGCCGGATACCGCGGGCTCATTATGGATTGTTTCTGGATAAATCCAAAACGGCGGGTCTGCTGATGTTCCTACTTCGCTCTGTTTCGTTGACGGCGACGAATTGGCGTTCGTCTTTTAAGCAAATCAGGATGGCGGCGTTCGATAATGTAGGCTAACGATTGATATCTCATTTCCAGCAACAAGGCCGCATGAGTAACGCGCCCGTCAACCTGAGCCAACGCGCGTTTGATAACCACGCCTTCATGTTTTTCCAACTGCGCGCGCAGCCCGCCGGGCTCGTTCAATAGAATTTCTGTCGCTTCGTCGGCACTCAACTCTGTCGTTACGCTGGCGGCAACGCGATCGGCGACATCAGCCAATCTAAGTTTTAAGTCTGAGCTCTGCGAGGTTGCGAGCCATTCGCGTGCTTGCCGATAAGCGGCTTGTAATATGTCAGGCGGCATGTCCTTCGTTTCCTCTATTAATGTGAGCGCCGCCAGTCCTGCAATGTTCGACGCATTCACTTGATGAGCGGCTTCAATCGCTCGTCGAAAAACAGAATGTGCGTGGATCGTGCGGCCTGACCTCGCTAACGCCACACCTTGTGTTATCAGAGCTTCCGCCATCAGGCAGAATTGTCCGCCCTTCTCCAGGGCAGACGCTGCTCGACGCGCTGTACGTTCGGCCTCAACCAGTCTTTTTTCCGCAATCATTACCTGGGCCCGGCTTTCATCAATCTGCGCGGTGTGAGCTTTGTCCTTAAACCTGACTGTCAGGCGGCGGGCCTTGTCAAGATACTTCTGTGCTTCTTTGTAGCGAGACAGCTTGAACAGTAAGAAACCGACATTGTTGATTACGTCCGCACGAAAGATCTGATGGTGGGCCAATTTGAATTGATTTTCTGCTTTCTTGTATTCATTAATTGCCCGACGAAAGTATGCAGGCTTGTTCTCGGTCGTAGCTAGATTGCGAAGAACAATTGCCAGTTCGCCGTGATAGGAGCCCTTGATTGTGTGGTTTGTGACCTTTCGGAATAGTGCCTCGTTGTTGTCGAGCAGTTCTAACACTTCGTGAAATCGCGCGGACGCACACTCCACAGTGGTTAGCTTTAGCAGCGCTCTTGCTCTGGCGGCGTTCTCAAACGGCAGTTTGTTCAGTGCATCACGCAACTGTGAGCGCGCCTCATTCAGCGTGCCTTCACGGTAATGGCAGTAAGCAATTTCTGATTGCGCCACGGCGACCTTCGTTACGTCTTTGCTCGCCTCGAAAAGAGTGATGCTCTGCGTGATTAGGTTTTTGGCGAGTTCCTGCGCGTCGCCGATCTGATTTTTACTTCCGACCCAACTCGTCAGAACGCCTACGCACAACAAGACCTCAGCGGCAACGAGCGAATCCAGTCCCGTTGTTTTTGGACGTTCTCCTACGCTCTTCCACAAAGGCCGCATTATTTCCTGCGCACCTGCGTAATCGCCCCTGTCTTTTAGTTCTAAGGCTTTTTTGCACCTGCGCAGAGCTTCATCATTCGCGTTCAGGTTCAACTTATGTGAGGCTATCTTCACAAGCGACAAACCTTTGTTTCGGTGAGTGTAAGAAGTCGGGGCTTTGCCAGCGTCCGATATTTCTCACAGCCTGTAACGCTGTGTCAACTCTGTGTGTATTTGCCCACCAGACTGTTTTCTTGCCAGCAAACTGGCATGAATTTCAACTTTCATTCTCGCGACAGAATCTTGCGACGCACCTTTGCCGGCCCATATAAACGCTGCCGATTTCGATTGCCTCGCACCCGCCCAGAGATGTGGGGCCAAGGGCGTCGCCGGTGAACCTTACGCGCCAAGCGCGACGCCCGCTCTTTTCGGAACCTGTGCGATAATTCGCGCGTGATCTCCGCCGAACAAATCTCGCGGTACAACGACGCGGGTTATCTGATTCTCGAAGGGTTTGCCAGCGAACGCGATTGCGATTTACTGAGAACGCGGGCCGAAGAGTTGGTCCAGAAATTCGATCCCGCCGACGTGGTTTCGATCTTCTCGACGCACGAACAGAACCGGTTGACAGACGAATACTTCCTGACTTCAGGCGATAAGATTCGTTTCTTCTTTGAAGAGAACGCTTTCAACCCGGACGGCACGCTCAAGTACGAAAAGGAAAAATCGATCAACAAGATCGGGCACGCGCTTCACGACCTCGATCCCGGTTTCGCTGAGTTCTCGCGAGGTCAAAAGGTTAAAGAACTCGCCTCCGCGATTGGCGTCGCAAGTCCGCTGCTGCTTCAATCGATGTACATCTTCAAACAGCCGAACATCGGAGGCGAAGTCACGTGTCATCAGGACAGCACGTTTCTTTATACCGAGCCGATCGATATCGCCGGACTCTGGTTCGCGCTCGAAGATGCGACTGTTGCTAACGGTTGTCTCTGGGCCTTGCCGGGCGGACATCGACACGGTTTGAAGTCGCGCTGGCGGCGATCGCAGAACGATCGGATGGAGTTTGAGATCTTTGATAAAGAGCCGTGGCCCACACAAGGACTCGTTCCACTCGAAGTGGCGAAAGGAACGCTCATACTGCTACACGGCCTACTGCCACACTGTAGCTTCGAAAACAGATCGCCGCGTTCACGCCACGCCTACACGCTGCATCTAATCTCGGCGAACGCAAAGTACCCGTCCGATAACTGGTTGCAACGATCGGAAACGATGCCGCTCAGAGTCTTCGAGTAGGGAGTTCCAAATGATTTGCTTTTCTCGCCTGGCCGTCAGCATGGCGCTGCTGATATCTGCTGTGTCAGTAGGTGCACAAACACCGGCAAAGAAGCCGCCTGCTCCGGAAACCAGGCGCGACGCAGAAACGAAACGAAAGGCTAAAGCTCGTCAGCAGCAAGCTGCTTCGCTATTGCTGTCCCTGGCGACTGATGCCCGCAGTTTTCGCGACTTGACGTTGAGAGCACGTTCGCTCGCCAGCATCGCCGATCTACTGTGGGACCTCGATCGCGATCAAGCGCGCATTCTCTTCACGAAAGCGTGGGATGCCGCGGACGCTGCCGAACGAGAGAACACTGCGCCGGTTAATCTTCGCGAAGAAGTGCTGAGACTGGCAGCCCGACACGATCGCGCTTTGGCGGAGACGTTCCTGGAAAGCCTCAAAACGGATCGAGCAGACAAGCAAGCTGAAGAAGTCTCGCGAAACAGTTTATGGGGACCTTCCGAGGACCTGGCGAAACGACTCAGTCTCGCGCGTAACCTGTTGGCCGGTGGAGATGTCAAACGTGCGCTGGAGTTTGCTGAGCCGGCGCTGGGTACCGCAACGATATCGACTCTCGAATTTCTCACACAGCTTCGAGAACACGATGCCTCGGCGGCTGACCGTTTCTATGCAGGTATGATCAGTCGTATTCCCAGTGGTCCAGAAGAAGCGAACTCCATTTCGCTACTCGCATCGTATCTCTTCACTCCCCACATGTACGTCATGTTCACGCCGGACGGCCAGGCTGAGACTTCATGGCAGCAGACGACGCTTCCTCCGATTAACGTAGACCCGCAGTTACGACTCAACTTTTTTCAGACCGCCGCTGGTGTACTCCTGCAACCGGTAGAACCTTCGGAGAAGAATCAAAACCAGGGCGCACTTGTCATCAGGTTTATGGTCTTGCAACGCTTGTTGCCGTTGTTCGAGCAATTTGGTCCTTCGTCGCTCACAGCTTCACTACGCAGCCAGCTTCCGATGCTGCGCGAACTGATCGGCGAGGACGTGCAGAGCGCTGAAAACGAGTGGCTTCGTAAAGGGCTTGGTCCGCAGAATGCGGAGTTTAAAGATCGTGAGAAATCTATTTTGGACCAGATCGACCGGGCGAAGACTTCGAGCGAACGTGATGACCTTTACCTCAAACTCGCGCTGCTCGCACTCGAGAACGACAAAAACACCGCTCGCGACTACGCAGACAAAATCGAAGAGAGTGATTTGCGGAAACAGGTTCTGGCTTGGGTTGATTGGTCCACCGCACTTCGATCAATCGAACAAAAGAAATTCGAAGCAGCTCTGGCGTTGGCTCGCAAGGGAGAATTGACTCACATCCAACGCGTCTGGATCTTGACGCAGGTTGCAGGGTCGCTGGCTCAATCCGATCGTGAGAAAGCTCTCACAGTGATAGACGACGCGATCCGCGAAGTTGAACGCATCGATAACAGCGATCCGGATCAACCGCGCGGCTTGTTTGCGATCGCGAACGCGTTAAAGGGCGTCGACGACACGCGGGCTTGGGAGATCGCCTTTGATGCAGTGAAAGCAGGAAACTCGGCTGAATCGTTTACGGGCGAAGACGGCAAAATATTTCAGGGCTTGAGAAGTTCAACCCAAATCTTCCAACGAAACGATCCGGCGGTTGATTTCGACGTCAAGGGAGTGTTTGGCAAGTTGGCGGCTACCGATGCGGACCGAACAATTGAGTTAGCGCGCGCGTTTCAGGCTGAAGGTCCGCGCGCAATCGCAACGATCGCAATTGCCAAAGCATTGCTAAAATGATCCCGCAAAGGCGCAAAAACACAAAGCGCTGCCGCGTTTTTAAAGGATTTCTTTGCGCCTTAGCGCCTTTGCGGGAGACGATCTCCTGGCTTGTCCGGTTAAATACTAGGCCTTAACAGCCCGCGGAAAATGCCTTGCACGCGGACCTGGCTGGCGGGGAGAGTAAGCGGTTGGAGCTGGGAATTCGCCGGTTGCAACTCGACGTTTGCGCCGCGGCGATAGAGACGTTTCAACGTCGCCTGGTTCTCTTCAATTATGGCCACAACGATCTCGCCATCGCGAGCGTCAGTGCGATTCTCGATCAGGGCGATGTCACCGTCGCAGATGTGCTCGTCGATCATCGAATCGCCTTTCACCTTCAACGCATAAACGCGATCCGGCCTTACACGCCCGAGCAAAAATCTCGGCACGGGAATCCGCTCGTCACCGTCATCAGCCACGGCTTCAAGCGGAGCACCTGCGGCAATACGCCCGAGCAGCTTCACTTCACAAAGCGAATCACCGCTCTTGTCTTCAACTTTGACGTTCAGCGCAAACGATCCATCTTCATGTTCACGATTTAACAAACCGCGACGTTCAAGCGCTGCGATGTGCTTTGCGATCGTCGCACGCGACTTCACCCCAAACTGCCGCGCGATCTGCGCATACGACGGAACGTAGCCGTGACGCTCGAGGAAACGAGTGATGTAATCGAGAATCTCTTTTTGTCGCTGCGTTCGGGGGAGCATTCTTTGCTGAGCTGTTCCCTGGTTAAAGTTAGACCACTTGTGGGTAAGCGCTAAGTCGACCTTTGGAGGTTGACGAAGCATTCTAGGTCTCACACACAAAAGCGTCAAGCATTTGTTAGGAACTTGTAGTGTCTTACTCTGAACGCCGAAGGCGTTTACTAATTTCGGCCCGGGGTTGTTTCAACCGTGGGGCCAAAAGAGTGAGAGTTCGCAACTCTGAAAGAGTTGGCGAGGAGTCGCGTCGGTTAGCCAACGCTTTCAGCGTTCACTCGGTTGTTGCTATGTCCCAGGGTTGTGGCAACCCCGGGCTGAAATTAGTAAACGCCTTCGGCGTTCAGAGTAAGACACACTTTATGAACCGGTTTTATCGGATCGAGTAACGCACCAACGTGCGTGGAAAGATTCGAACTGATGGTGGCATTTGTCCGATCTGCGTTGGTGGCGCTTTGAGTACCTCATCAGCCTTCTTGCCGTAGACCGCTTCGTTGAGATTGTTGTCAGGAGTGATCACCGCGCCCTTCAACGCAGCGCCGATGAACGCACCCTTGCTACGCGAATACGAAAGAATGCCGGCATCGAGTCGTGGATTCGTCGAAGCCGCTGCTTCGCGTCCGACTGGACCAGCAGCGATCGACGCTTCACCTCCAAGTTCAAACTTATCTTTCAACAAACCATTCAGACCGCTCTCGTTCATGATCAACAGAACATAGTCAGTCTTCTGCGCGCCGATCTGCGGACCGAAACTGCCACCACCAAGATTGAAGAACGCCGGCGCGCTCCAGCCTCCTTTAACGCGACGGCTAATCACGCCTTGTCCGCCGCGTCCGCCAAATACAAAAGCCGCTTTGATCACGCCCGGAAAGACGGCGATCGCTTCCGCGGTGTCGAGCAACTCCTGCGGTATCGCTTTGTCTTTCACGTTCATGATTTCCGTAAACGTTTCGGAAGCGTCGCCCGCATGACGCGCCGCGTCTTTCGTGCGGTTCTTGTTCTGAGCAGGCGTTACGACGGCTGACATCACCAGCAAACTAATAAGCATTAATGCGCAAAGAGTACGAATCGAAAACATAATTTTCCCCTCCGTTTGTGTACCAAAATAGTAATCCCTGGCGATGGCATAAAGCCACACTTTTTCTCTTGACTTCAAATGCAAGGAATAATACATTGCCCGCCACTTTACTAACCGTTGGTCCAAGTGTATCGGTAGCCCTGCCGAAACCCAGACCTTGGATCACTGTTGCTTCCACTCACAACGCGAGACCCGGCTGAAAGCTGTTTCGCTTTGTAAGTAGGAGTGTCTCCAAACATCAAGAACCAGAACCAGAGCAACTTTGCCTGGGTCGAACTTTGGACAGGCTTTTTTCAACAGGAAAAGGAGCTTCCCGATGGTGTACATCTCCAAACGGAATAGAAGAAAAGAAAAAGACAAGCAGATCGCGGCCAATAACCGGGGCGAGTTGATCGCAGCCGGTTTTAAACGTCGCGATCTGCTAAAGATGGGATTGCTTACTAGTGCTGGTATGCTCATCCCAAAGAAAGGTCTTAGTGCACACCCTTTAACTAGCGCCGGATTTGTTGACGACGATGAACCCAACAGTCCGCCGACAACTCCCTTCTCAGAACTAATGCCGCGATTGCCGGTGCTGGCACCGGTCGCGTCGCTAACCCCCGCGCCAACGATTGCACCAAACACGGCCGCGGGCGAAGCACGCACGGTTTCACATCAGGCATTCGCGCAATTTCCGCCACAACGGTTTTACGAAATGTCGCAGCAAGCAGGCACTGTGCTGATGGCGCCTGCTGGTGAATTGCCGCCGCAAACGATCTGGGGCTTTAACGGAACTACTCCGGGTCCACTAATCGTCGAGCGTTACGGCAACCTCGGCAGTCCCGGCAACGGCTCCGTGCTGCTGCGTCTCAGAAACAATCTTCCGAGCAACAACGGCGGCTTCGGCCTTCCGTCAGTGACAACACACTTGCACAACGGTCACACGCCGCTCGAGAGTGACGGTTTCCCCTGCTTCTTTATGGGTCAGGGTCAGTTCTACGATCACCACTACCCCAACGTCTACGCCGGTATTAACTCGACACATCCCGGCACTGGTGACATCAAAGAGGCGATGCACACGCTGTGGTATCACGATCACCGCATCGATCACACGGCCGAGAATACTTACAAAGGACTCGCTGGCGCATACATCCTCTTTAATGAATTCGACACTGGTGACGAAAACACAGGTTTTCGTCTGCCGAGTTTTGGCGATGGCCAGAACCCGCTCACCAGTTTCGATATCTACATGGTCTTTAACGACAAGGTCTTTGATAACGACACAGGACTTTTGAAGTTCGACCTATTCAATACAGACGGTATTCTCGGAGACAAGTTCCTTGTCAACGGCAAGATACAACCTGTGTTGCACGTTAGCCCGCGCCGCTATCGCTTCCGCTGGTTGAACACCGGCCCATCGCGCTTCTACCAGTTGTCGGTCCTTGGTCCGAACAACACGACCAAGTCGTTCTGGCAGATCTCGACGGACGGCAACCTGTTGGAGAAACCGGTGCAGGTGACCGCCGCTCGCTTCTCGGTCGCCGAACGCATTGACGTGATCGTCGATTTCACTGGTCAGGCCGGAAAGACGTTCTATCTCGAGAATCGTTTGGAACAGGACGATGGCCGCGGTCCGACTGGAGACGTTCTCGGCGCCGGTCAAGGCGACAAGATCCTCAAGATCATTGTCGACGGCCCGGTCGTTGCCGACAACAGTATCGATCCGGCAACGATTCCAGCGAATCAGGCGGTCTACTTCTATGGTTTCCCGAACACCGCTGACGCGCCGCGCATCACGCGCACGTTCCGTTTTGAACGCGGCAACGGGCAATGGCAGGTCAACGGCCAACTTGTTGGCGGTTGTAATGCTGCGCCCCGATTCGCAATCAAGCGCAACAGCGTCGAGAAGTGGGTATTCCAGAACAACTCGGGCGGTTGGCAACACCCGATTCACATGCATTTCGAAGAATTCCAGACTTTGACAATCAACGGCAACGCCCCGGCAAGTACCGGAATTATTCAGCGAGGCCGGAAAGATGTCTTCAGGTTAGAGCACAACATGGAAACGAAAGTCTATTTCCGTTTCCGCGACTTCGTTGGCCGTATTCCGCTGCACTGTCACAACGTGGTTCACGAAGACCACGCCATGATGGTGCTCGGTATCATCGACGACGTTGGCGACAACAAGACGAATCCTTAGTTGTTGTGTGGTGTTCCCGCGCAACAACTCTGGTGCGCCCGGGAAGACCTTGACTCAGTAAATCTGAAGAAAGGAATTCTTATGACAGACTTGAAACGCAGAAATCTGGTGGCCGCACTGGGCGCCGCGCCTTTTATTCTCCCAGTGCTTACCGCCGCGCAGTCGGTCGGAACCGGATCGAAGTTCAAAGTGATCCCGTCACGTGACCGGATCCGCGACCGCTACTTTCCGAATCTTGCTTTGACGACGCACGAAGGGCGGACCGTCAAGTTCTACGACGACCTCGTCAAGGACAAGATCGTGATTTTCAACATGTTCTATGCGAAATGTGAAGGCATCTGCTCGCCGGTCACGCGAAATCTCGTGAGAGTGCAAAAGCTTATCGGCGAGAAGCTCGGCAAAGATCGCTGGGGCAAAGATATCTTCATCCTTTCGTTTTCACTGAAACCCAAAGAGGACAACGTCGAGGCCCTCCAACACTATGCGCAAATGCACAAAGTGGGACCGGGCTGGTTGTTTCTCACCGGAAAACCCGACGATATGGAATTGCTTCGACGCAAGCTCGGCTTTGTCGATCCCGACCCTGAAGTCGACAAAGATATCTCCAATCACATCGGCGTCCTGAAATACGGCAACGAGCCACTCGAACGTTGGGGTGGTTGTCCGGGAATGCAGGCGCCCGACGCGATCGCGGAGGCTGTCAGTTGGGTTGATTGGCCTAAGAACCAGGCAAGCCTAAAGGCGAAGGGAGGTACGAGATGATTCTCAAATCGAGAGTTTTCAGCCTGGCGTTGTTGTTGGCAATTGCCGTGATGACACCAGGTGTATTGAAAGCCCAGCAACCGATGAACGAGGTCCCACTCGGAAGCGGTAGTACTGGTGGCTCGAAAACTGGCGGCGCCGGCGCGATGGCGGGCGGCGTTACCGGACTCGAAGGTGGCGGAGAAACTACCCCGGCTCCGGGGTCCACAACGGGTCCTGAAGCTGTTGCTTTTGACGGCACTTCCGTCTGGATTGCAACTCAGTTTACTGATTCAGTTACGCGCGTGCGCGTGTCTGACAATGTAGTCACTGGCACGTTCGCCACCGGCAAGCGTCCAGTAGCCTTGCTTTATGCTGCTGGATCGATCTGGGTGGCCAACCTGCTCAGCGACAACGTGACCAGGTTGAATCCGGCGACAGGCGCCGTAGCTGGAACTTATGCAGCCGGCGACGGTCCTGGCGGACTCGCTTTTGACGGTACCAACCTTTGGGTGGCCAATCGTGAAGGCAATGCCGTTACAAAGATGAGCACCAGCGGAGCCAAACTGGGCACGTTCCCTGTCGGTCACCGGCCGTTGGGCGTTGCTTTCGCCGGCGGCAGCATCTGGGTCGTCAACAATTTCAGCAACTCCGTTACCAAGCTGAGTCTTGCTGGAGCTGTGTTGGGAACTTACGCAGTCGGCAAAGGTCCTTTCGGAGTCGCCGGTCAGGGCGAAAACGTTTGGGTCACCAACTTCTTCGGCAAAACCGTCACTAAACTTCGAGCGGTCGATGGCTTTAACCTCGGCACGTTCAATGTCGGTGATGGCGCTGCGGGAGTCCTGTTTGATGGCACGTTCGTTTGGGTCGTTAACAATGGCGACAGCACTCTGATGAAACTGACACCTGCTGATGGTGCGATCATCACGACTTTCGCAACCGGCAAAGGTCCCTTTGCAATTGCGTTCGACGGCGCAAAGGTCTGGGTGCCGAATTTCGCGAGTAATTCAGTCTCGACAGCAGCAGCAAATTAAGGCTGTTCTGGTCGATTCTTCGAAGGCCGGCTGGTCGCAAGATCAGCCGGCTCTTTTCATTTGAATTTGCGTTGCCAACCGTACGCAAATACACACTGAGGGAAAACCCTGAGCGGCTATGTAAACGAACCTCTCAAAGTAGTCACAAATGTGTGTCCCCGTTGACAGAAATTTGTCGCTGTAGTATTAAGTCGCAACTCCCGAACGACCACTCCCTGGCACTAACGGGGAGGGCGCTCATCGCACCCTCGCGAAAGGCGATCGACTTATTTGCCCGACTCAGTTTTGCTCCAAAAAGCACTGCCCAGAACCCGATTATTACCTCACCGGTCATTCAACTGAAGGTTCGCTCAAGTGAGCTTTTTGCTCCTCCGTAGGTATTGGTAACTACGCCTTCAATCGTGGGTCAATAGAATGGACAAAAGAGTAGAAAAAATCCTCGAGATGATGCGAGAAGATGTTCGTGGAGAACTGTGTCTCGCCGAGTTCGCGCAATCCGTGAACCTTTCCGTTTGGCGCCTCTGCCACATTTTCAAATCAGACGTCGGCATGCCACCAATCAAATATTTGCGATTGCTGCGCATGGAAAGAGCAAAGGGGCTGCTGGAATCGAGTTTTCTGAGCGTAAAAGAGATTGCCTTCCAGGTCGGTTTGAACGACGAGAGCCATTTCGTCCGCGATTTCAAAGCGACTTACGGATACTCTCCGGCAATCTATCGCATGCAGTTTAAGCGCAACGGTAATGGTAACGGGAACGGGAACGGAAATGGCACCAGCAATGGCAACGGCAACGGAATGGACCAGCCGCACAGCAGTGAGCCGGGCAAACTCAGCCGGCAACTGATGCGCGCGGCCAAGCAATCAATTCTGCCAACGCTACAGTTGTTCGTGTACGTGGTCTATTGCTGCTGAGCAGCGATCGAGAGGCTCCGCAAGCGAAAAAGTGAGCGGAGCAAAATCCGCTAACGAACGACAAGAAACGCCAAGCAAGAAGTCTTGTTATACAAAAATCGGGATCGTAAGCTGTGTGGCGATTCAGCACAGCGCAACAGTCGGTAGTTTCACCATCAGTATTTTCGCTTTAGTCAAACTGACGTTACTCAACTGTTTAAGCAAAGCCCTCGCCTTTCGAACTGATCGCCTTTGCCGGGAAGTTGGACCAGGATCGAGAGCTTGATCGCCACGGTTCCAGGGTAAGGTCATAACCACTAGCAAAGGATTCTTAGATTGAGGCCAACCGAACGGCTGAAAGGAGATTCTATGCCTAAAAGCAAGGCAAAGGACCTGCAAGAGGAAACTGAAGGCACAATCAGTAGAAGAAGTGTGCTCAAGATTGGAGCAGCAGCTGGGGCCGCAACGGTCGTGGCTCCGCACCTGTTGGGTCCCAGCAAGGCACTCGGCTTCACCGATGACCCACCGGACGAGCCGGCGGTGCGATGCGTCAATACAACGCCAGCAACCCCGAGTCCCGCACATCGTCCCTTTATCGACAATTTCACGGCTCCATTCCCAGCGATTCCGACGAATCTGGTTCCGGCTCCACAAGAGTTCCAGAACGCACCGAATGAAGCACCGCGTGCTCCACATCAACGCTGGGCCCAATTCCCGCCCGACGTGGAATATGAGATGAAAGCCCAAGCGGGGCTCCATAGGTTCCACGCGGACTATGGCGACTCGTATATCTGGGGTTTCAACGGCAAATATCCGGCACCCACGGTGCTAAATGTCTACGGTCATCCGACCGCTGTGCGTTTCCGGAACAACCTGCCTGCGGCCACCACAACGTTTGGTCGGAACGAGATTACGATCCACTTGCACAACGGTCACCACGGTTCTGAGAGTGACGGTTTTGCGGGTGATTTCTTCCCGCCAAATTTCTACAAGGACCATCTTTACCCGAATTGCTACGCCGGCCTTGATGCATTTGGCGGCAATGGCGATCCGAAAGAAAAGATGGGCTCCTTCTGGTTCCATGACCACCGCGCGGAGTTCACGCTCAACAATAACGTCATGGGTCTGAACGGCATGTACCTGGTATATGACGGCACCGACCCAGGCCACGAGCTGCCGATCGGTCCATCTCTGCGGCTGCCGGGATACTACGGTATCACCGACTTTCCGATCATTCTTACTGACAAAAGATTCTGCGCCACCGATCCCGTGAGCGGCCGGACCGAAATGGTCAACGCGGCTGGCGGCGACAAGTGGATTGTCAACGGAAAGATTCAGCCGAAGCTGACCGTCCGCAGAAGAAAATATCGGTTCCGCTTTCTTAATACCGGACCGACGCAGAGTTACGACATCACGTTGGTCAAACCCGACGGTTCAGTCGGTACGATGACCGTGATCGCAACCGACGCCAACTTCCTTGAGCATCCACTTCCAGTGGACGCGGGCGCTGGTGCCGGCAACAGCAACAGCACCACAGCCCCGATCGTTCCGGGCGCGATTCGAGTGAGCGTGGCCGAGCGCTACGACGTCATTATCGACTTCGGGCAGTTCCCGGCCGGCTCCAAGCTTTACCTCAAGGAAAACAGACCGATGTTCGTGGGCAACCCGTCACCGGATCCGTTACCGGCAGGATTGGCCATCGAAAACGTGCTGATGCAATTCAACGTGGTCAACAGAGAATGGTGGTTCCCACCTGACACACCGGCTATTCCAAACACGCTGTGCACCTATCCGACGCTGCCGGCGACTAACAATAGCTGGGAGTGGCAGTTCGTGCTCGCCGGTGGCCGGTTCAGGGTCAAGAGACCATTCGACGCCGGACTCGGTTGTGTCTTCGATCCGGACCATTCCGCTCACTGTATTCTCAGGGGCACCACTGAAGAGTGGCTCATCAATAACAACATCGCCTCTGGCTGGCTGCACCCGGTACACATCCACTTTGAAGAGTTCCGTACTCTGAAGAGGTTTGTGAACGGTGTCGAAGTTCCAGTACCTCCACTGCACTCGGGTAGAAAAGACGTTACCCGCATGGAGGCCGGACAAGGCGCCCTAATCAAGATGCAGTTCAGAGACTACAACGGCAGATACCTGATCCACTGCCATAACATGGGCCACGAAGACAACTTCATGATGGTCCGCTGGGATATCTGCCCCGATGCGGCAAGCCTGGCCTCTTGCTTGGCCGATCAGCAAGTCTGTCAACTGGAAATGGAAGCCAAAGAACGGTTCAGAGAGGAGATGGCGTAATGGATAGAAGAAGTCTGTTAACCAAAGTGTTTGAGCCGCATCCGGCATCACCCGGCGCGACGCGATATACCAACGCCGTGCTCCGAACGCAAAACAACGAAACGGTCAAGTTCTATGACGATCTGATCCGCGGCAAACAGTGTGTGGTTAATTTCATGTACGCTGAATGCCACGGCTCGTGTCCGGCAGTCACTCAGACGCTGAAGACGATTTACCGGACGCTGAATGATCGCATGGGTAAAGACCTCTTCTTTTACTCAATCACGATCAAACCGGAAAACGACACGCCGGCCGCATTGAAACACTATGCGAAAATGCGCAACGTCGATCTTCCGGGCTGGCATTTCCTGACCGGAGATGCCTACGATCTCAAGACCCTGCGCTACAGGTTGTTCAATATGGACCACCCGGGCCTGGACGCTGACGAAGCCCTCCACAGTGGTTACTTGCGGATTATCAACGACGCAAGAAACTCGTGGGGAATGGCCCAGGCGTTTGCCAGCAACCGGAACATCCTGAGACGAATTTCCTGGCAGGACAATCCGAAGACCTACGCGGAGATGGTTGTCGTAAATCGCGCGGTCCAGGAACAGATCATGAAGGATGTCAAGAAGTTCGGCTATCGCCGGGACATCTAGGTACACAGGAACAGGAATAGGAGCTTCGGCTTCTATTCCTGGCCCATTTTCAAATGGCGCGTAGTGCTGAATCCACACGTACCATCCTGGGGTAAAAACAATGAAACTAACTGCCATGATCGCGCTCCTGGCCCTGACGCTTCTAGGCGCAACTGGAACGGCTTTGGCCCAACAGCAATACCCAGCGTCAACCCAGGAAAAAAAGCTACCCCGACCATCTGCAAAACCAACTCCAGCCGGGGAACCAGGCTTTAGCCAGCCGAAAGAGAAATGCCCTTGCGAGATCGTCGGAACCTGGAAAGCGCAAATCTCGACAACTGAGGCGCGTCTTTACGAGTTCGACGGTGCGGGTGTGGTCAAAGTGTTTCAAGTTTCCGGCGATGCCAAACCTCAAGAGATCGCCACGGCAAAATATGAATACGTCGAGGAACCGATCGTCGAGGAAACGGCTACACCGAAACCTCCCGACATAAAGATCAATTTAACGGCAACCGGCACGAACAAGATTTTCGGCCAGACCAACACGACCATGAAAGTCGTTAGCTATAACGACTCTTCCCTGACCTGTGAAATTCCCGGCATCGCGGAACCAGTCAGGTGGACCAGAGTTGATCCGGACCGTTACTTCATCGTTCTTGTCGCACGTCAGAACGAGTTTTACAACAAGAGTGGCTCAGCGTTCCCGTTGGTTATTAAGCTGGCCGGAGGCGTTGCGCAAATTGACGCCGCGGGCACTTATGCTGCCGATAAGGGGCACTGGGCTTTTGGCACCGTTCCACCCGAGACTTACAAAAACTACCTAAGAGAGTCGCGCGGCGATGAGGAAACAATTCTTCGCCTGGAAATCGGTTCTCGGCAGTACGCAAGAGCTTTGAAAGTCGTGCAGGAGTGGCAGCGGCGCGCACGGGACCATGAACTCTTGTATCAGGCTGAGAGTCCATTCTTTCTCAATAACATCGTGCTCGTCAGAGCTGTTACTGAGACGTTGAACCTCTGCCAGTCTGATTTCGATTTGTACAAGCTCGACTACACTTATCCCAGGGACTGGATCAGCGATAACTACAGCCCCGAATTCGTTCCGTTTTTCTATTTCAAAGAACTGCGGCGACGAAACGAAGCTCGACACATTGAGTACAAGAAGTTTCAGGAACTCGTGCCGATGCCCAACGTGGCTAGCCGATAGTTCTGCAAAGATCCAACCGGGGGTAATTTTCTATGAGAAAGATTTCTTTACTGATTGTCTCAGCAGCGTTGATCGCGTGCTTCTGCCCGCAGGTTCTGCGTGCACAGACGCCCTCGACTCCTGATGACAAACCGTCAACGCAGCCGCGGAAACGTGGTGGAATCTTCACCATGTACGCCATGGATCCTTTGTCCCGTAACCTCTGCTTCAGTGACGGGAAAGAAGGGATGGCATTTGTAAATCACAAATGGGAAAACCGTTGCAGCGATTTGAGCTACACGCAGGCAGGTGGCGGCAGTTTTGTCACCGGCATTGAACTCAATCGATCGGGTGCTATCGTCGATCTCGGCACCGCCAACGATCTCCGCGGAAGGTACAGCTTCGAAGACGCAGAGAACGGTGGCGTAGGGTTCGCTTCGTTGCGCGTCATGGGGGGCAAGATCATGATCCTCCAGGACGACATCGGCAAAACTCCGGCAACGTGGCAACCGCTTCAGGAGGCGTCTCAACTTGCTGAGACCAAATCGTCGGCCACCGCGCCGATCAAATTGGGCCACATCTACCTGGTGCGGATTACCGATAGTCGAGACAAGAATTACGAACAGTTAGTCAAGCTTCTGGTGGTTGCGTATCGTAACGAAGAGGCAGTGACGCTGCGCTGGGAGTTGCTCTAAACAGATGTCAACTTCTCAACGTATGCCGGCAATAAATTCAAAAGCGCTTTCCTATAAAACGGAAGCAAGTTAACGAACTTCCAACCTGAAGGAGACAGGTATGACTCAAGAAAACCTAAAAGGCGGCTTCGGATATGCAACGGGCGCGATTTGTCCAAAAACTGGCAGCTACAAATCGAGCACCAAGTTTATGGACACCATCGTCGTGGTATGCAAGGGCGATAAGTTTCCGGCCGGCACGGACGGCGCGAAGACCACTTGGACCGCTCTGTCATCAAGTACGGACGGCAGCAAGACCGGATTCGAGGCTGTTAAAGTCAGTGCGGGCACGCTCGCCTAAGCAGGTACTACCCACCTACCATTCGGGCAGTATTCGTCGGGCACTATTCAGAGCACTCTTCCTGCTCTCGCCAAAACAAGACGTGAGCAGGAAGAGACTTTGACAGCGAGGAGGGTAAAATGAATTTGCGACGACTTTCGATCGGATCGCTTCTCGTAACGGCTTTACTTTTGACGGCAGGCGGCTTTTACTACGCGACCTCCACCGTGACAGCCCAGGAGAAGCAAGCAAACACTTCAAATACTGAAGCCTCAAAAACCCCGACAGGATTTGTAACCGGCACGAAGTGCACAAAAACCGGTAGCTATAAGGCCTCCAACAAGTACCTGGAGCTCATTCTCACAGTGGAAGAAGGCGCGGAATTTCCGCCTTTTGCTGACGGTGAAAAGACCACGTGGTACGCGCTAACGCCGAACACCAAGGACGGTTTCGAACCAGTCAAGGTCGCTCCCGGTACGAATTAAGATCCGAATCCAGGGCTTACGATGAAGTTCCGAAGTTTCATGAGCGTGCCGCTTATCGCGGCATTGCTTTTCACGGCAGAAGGTTTATACTCTGCGCCAGTCGTCACAGCGCAGAAGGAACGTTCGGCCCATCCCAGCAAACCGATCCAGTTCCAATATGTTTGTCCTATGCACGAGGACGTAAAGTCCACAAAGCCAGGTAAGTGTCCCAAGTGCAAAATGAAGCTGGAGAAAAAGCGAATCACGCAGCCGGTCGAGTAGTTATTCGACTGCTTGCGTTCGTCGTCGCCATATCGTTTTTGGCGACGCTCTTGCCGCTTGCCCGCGTCTCCGCAGCCAGCTCGACGATGGCCTGCTGCATCGGTAAGAAAGAAGAAGAATCTCATTGCCACGCTAGTGCTAAATCAAAAAAGGCTGCCTCACACGATCACGCCGCGGATCCCTCGAGTCCTGCCTTCAATTCCGCTGTCAGTAATCGCTGTTCTGAATGTTGCGCTTGTTCGGTTGCGAATCAACAACAAAGACGTGAACGAGCAACGGCTCACCCGATTGCCCGGCACACGCCGCCAGTAACGGTTCTCTCGCGTCCTGCGAGTCGAACCTTCGTCTTTTCATCGACTGACCTGTGGGCACAGATAAGCCCGCGCGGCCCTCCTGCTTTCCTCCTTTAATCGATCGGATAACAATTAAATAAGCCACGATCCTGGAGGAACTTTCGATGAAGATCCGAGCATTTCTCGTCTCCATCGTTCTCCTGGTCTCGCTGCCCCTTGTAACTGTTGCACAACAAAACGTCACGTCGGGCACGCTGAGCGGCCGCATTGAAGATTCAAGCGGCGCCGTGGTGAGCGGAGCAAACGTCACCGCCACCAACCTGGAAACGAATCAACATTTAGTAACCACGACCGACCACGAAGGTCGTTACCGCTTCCCTTACCTGCGCACGGGTGATTACGACCTGAAGGTTGAAGCCACGGGCTTCGCCGCTGTCACGAAACGGCTCAATGTTCTGGTGGGCCAGGCGCTCGAGTTGGGAGTCAAACTCGACGTCGCCGGAGTTTCAGAGCAGGTAAACATCGGCAGCGGCGACGTGCCGCTCGTCGAAACAGTGCGCACGCAGATCACCGAAACGATTCGCCCGCGCGAGATTCAGGAGCTGCCGCTGAACGGACGCAACTATCTCGATCTGGCGTTGCTAATTCCCGGAGTTTCGCCGACAAACACCGGCAGCAATCAACGTTTCGCTGAGACCTCCGCCGTTCCCGGCCAGGGTCTTTCGATCGCCGGGCAGCGCAATCTCTACAACAGTTTCATCGTCGATGGCGTGTCAGCCAACGATGACGCCGCGGACCTGACCGGCACTTACTACAGCGAAGAAGTTATCGATCAGTTTCAGGTCGTGACTTCGGGCGGTATCGCTGAGTTTGGCCGTGCTTCCGGCGGTGTAGTTAACATTCTGACGCGTTCCGGCAGCAACGATTGGCGTGGAAACCTCTACGGCTTCTTCCGCAATCAGCGCTTCGACGCGCGCAATCCGCTTGCGCCGACGAAGGACCTGTTAACTCAAGCCCAATACGGTGGCACGGTTGGCGGCCCGCTGCGTCACGACCGAACTTTCTTCTTTACCAACTTCGAACAGACTCGGAGAAACTATTCGGCTGTTCTGACAATCGCTCCCGCAGCCGTAAACACCATCAACAACCGTCTGCGCGCGGTCAATTATCCCGGGGTTCCGATCGAAACTGGCGTCGTGCCTGCGAGTTTTGACACGACCAACTTCTTCGCTCGTATCGATCACCGCATCAACGACCGCAATCAACTCAGCGCGCGTTACAGTCTCTATCACATCGAGGCCGTGAATTCGCGCAACATCGGCGGATTGAACGCCGTCAGCCGTGCCACCGGAATCAACGACACCGACCAGACGTTGCAGGTCAGTAACGTGACCACGCTGAGCAGCCGCACGATCAACGAAGCGCGGTTCCAGTACACCAACAGTCGTCTTGAGGCTCCCGTCAACGACGAGATCGGACCGGCGGTTAACATCGGTGGTGTCGCCAACTTCGGCACCGCGACGTTCTCGCCGCTCGGACGCGACATCAATCTCCTCGAAGCCGTCGACAACGTTTCGACTCAGTTCGGCGCGCACTCGCTCAAGTTCGGCGGTGGATTTCTCTACAACCGTCTGAACATACTTTTCCCGGGCGCTTTCCAGGGCGTTTACAACTTCACGTCGCTCAATAATTTTCTGAACGGCGTTTATAGCAATTACCAGCAGGCGTTTGGTGTTCCCGAGCAGTTTCAGTCGAATCCGAACGTAGGCGTGTTCGTGCAGGACGAGTGGCGCGTGCGCCGCGATCTGACGATCAATGCCGGGTTGCGCTATGACGTGCAGTATCTGCCGGATCCGATCGAGACGGACACGAATAACATCGCGCCGCGGCTTGGTATCGTTTACGCGCCCGGCGATCGCAAGACGGTGATTCGTGCTAGTTACGGGCTCTATTACGATCGTATTCCGCTGCGTGCCACCTCGAATGCATTGCAGCGCGACGGTTCGAAGTACCTTGTGGTCCAACTCGCTCCGACGCAAACCGGCGCTCCGGTGTTTCCGAATGTCCTGACTGTTCAGCCGGGCACGTTACCGACAAAACCAAACATCACGCGCATCGATCCGAATATCGAGGTCAGCTACAGCCAACAGGGCAATTTTCAGATCGAACGCGAACTGCCGTGGAATGCGGTGGTGTCGGTCGGTTACCTGAACGTCCGCGCAAAGCACCTGATTCTTTCGCGTAATGTGAACGTACCGAGATTTGCGGCTTCGGCAGGCATTCCGAATCTCGGCCGGCCCGATCCGAATTGGGGCAACATCTCTCGCTTCGAAAGCTCTGGCAGATCCGATTACGACGGTATGGTCGTTTCATTCAATCAACGCGCGTGGCGTTGGGCCACGATGCGTCTGTCTTACACGCTGTCGAAGACGATTGACGACTCCGGCAATTTCTTCTTCTCGAGCCCGCAGGATAACTTCAACGTCCGTGGCGAACGCGGACTTTCAGACAACGACCAACGCCACCGTCTGGTGTTGAGCGGAACGCTGGAAGCACCGGAGCAAAGTAAGTCGCGTGGCGTTGGACGTGTACTGCGCGGATTTCAGTTTGGTTACATCTTTACTTACGCTTCGCGTTTGCCGTTCAACGTGTTGTTGGGAAGCGATCGAAACCTCGATACGAATCTCAACGATCGTCCGGTTGGGGTTGGACGAAACACAGGCCGTGGTTTTGATTTCGCTTCGCTTGACTTGCGTGTCAGCCGCCGGTTCAAGTTAACTGAACGCGTCGACCTGCAATTGCTCGCGGAGGGCTTCAACGTGTTGAATCGGCCGAACTTTGGCGTACCGAACAACACGTTCGGTTCGGGAGTTAATCCACTTCCAACGTTCGGACAACCAACAGCGGCTTTCGATCCGCGGCAGTTTCAGTTTGGAATGAAAGTGAGTTTTTAGTCACCGATGAAACAGATCCTGGGTTTGGGTGTTTTGGTTAGTTTGCTTTTCCTGACCGGTTGTAATCGTTTCGCGGCCGACGCTTCCCGCGCAGCAGTATTTCAGCCGGTTCAGATCTCGTCATCCGACGTCGATGCCGCCGAGCCGGTCACCGCAATTGCACCGGACGGCGGTTTCTACGTCGCGTGGGTGAATCACAACGCAAACAGTCAGTCAGACGTGATGCTCGCGCGTTACGACAGCGAAGGTGCGACGAGTGGTTCGCCAGTGATGGTGAACCAGCAAGCGGGTGTCGCGACCGCATGGCGCGGCGATCCGCCAAGCGTCGCTGTCGCTGATAAATCCGTCTACGTGTTGTGGACCGCTCGGGTGGAATCAAACGGCAAGAAAGGAACTGACCTTTACTTTTCCGTCTCGCACGATCATGGGAAGAGTTTTGCTTCACCTGTGAAAGTAAACGACGACAAACTGCCCGGCGCTCACGGCATGCATTCGCTGGCAGTCGCGAGTGACGGAAAGATCTACGCCGCCTGGCTCGACGAGCGAAACATCAGCCAGCCGAAGCCTTCCAAGCACGCCGGTGGTCATCACATGGAAAGCAATCGCGAACTCTTCGTCGCGCAATCGACCGACGGCGGCAAGACCTTCTCGGCGAATCGCAAAGTCGCTGAGAATGTCTGTCCGTGTTGCAAGACCGCGCTGGCTGTTTCGCCCGATGGCACGTTGTTCGCGAGTTGGCGGCAGGTGTTGCCGGGAAACTTCCGTCACATCGCTGTGGCGAGCTCAACCGATGGCGGCGCTAGTTTCTCTTCGCCGGTAATTGTCAGCGACGACAAGTGGATGTTGCAGGGCTGCCCGGTTTCGGGTCCGTCACTTTCGGCCGATGCAAATGGAACTTTGAAAGTAGTTTGGTATGCTGCCGGTGAAAACGACGCGCCGGGACTCTATTCCGCCGAAACACGCGACAAGGGACGAACCTTCTCGCCGCGCAGTTTGGTGATGCAGGAAAACGTGAAAGGCACACCGGCACTGGTGAGCGCAAACGATCGCGCGGTTGCGATCTGGCAAGGTTCAGTCGGGCAACAGCCGGAGACGAAGATACGCGAACTCGGCAGTGCGGACGCGGCAGTCAGTGTGGCAGCGAATGCCGAACTACCGAGCGGCGTGTTGAGTAAAGGCAAGCTGTTTGTCGCTTACATTACAAAGGTTGGTGAAAAAAGAAGCGTATGGCTCGCAAAGGTTGGGTCGTAATCTCCTGTTTGGCGTTAACAGTTGTCGCAGCTTGTAGCCGTGTTGAATTTGGTCAGAAACCTACTGCAACTCCGGCGCCTGCTTCCGGGCCGGCAGCGGCAGTTCAATCCAATCAGTACAAAGCTGAAGGTGTGGTGAAGGCTGTTAACCCGAAAGGTCCGGCGATCGAGATCGATCACGGCGACATCGAGGGACTGATGCCCGCGATGCAAATGGAATTTCCGGTCACTGACGCCAACCTGCTGAACGGCTTGGCCGTCAATGACCGGATCGATTTCACAGTCGAGAACGCAACCGACGGAATGAAAGTGGTTGCGATCAAAAAGAAGTAGCCACAAAGAGGCACAAAAAGCACAAGAGGCACAAGAAGAAATGAGAGGTAGTGAGCGTTTCTACTTTTCTACCTTTTCTCTCTTGTGCCTTTTGTGCTTTTTGTGCCTCTTTGTGGCTGTACGTCTAGCCCTTCTTCAACTCGGCCAGCGCTGCCAGCACTTCGTCGCTGTGCCCGCCGACTTTAACCTTCTCAAACACTTTCGCGATCTTGCCCTGCGGATCGATGATGAACGTGTTGCGCGCGGAAAGCTTCGCGCCGTTGTACTCCATCACCGAACCGTAGTCCGTGGACACCTTCGCATCCGGATCGGAAAGCAGTTTGAAGTTCAATCCTTCCTTGGTGCAGAACTCCTTGTGTGATTCCGCAGTGTCGACGCTGACGCCGAGAATCACCGCCTTCGCGGCGTCGTACTTCGCGAGGTCGCGCTGGAAGTTGCGAGCTTCGAGCGTGCAACCACTCGTGAAGTCCTTCGGGTAGAAATAGAGCACCACCCATTTGCCTTTGTAGTCGTTAAGACTCACCTGCTTGCCTTCGTTGTTGACGAGGCTGAACGTTGGCGCAGCCGCTCCCACTGACGGGATTTCACTAACGGCGTTCACCGGATGACAAGCCAGCACGACGGCCACTACGAACGCAAAAAGAAAAGCGTATTTACTCATTTATCCTGATCCTCCTTCACTGTCCAAATTGTTCGATGATCTTATCTCGTATCTGCGCGGGCGAAAGCTTCTGTTCTTTCTCGAGCTTCAGCGCCAGCAAAGCTTCGTTGACGCAAACCGCGCAATGCGACGCGTGATCGTCTTCGAAGCAACTGTGTAGACTCTTGTGGCCCATGCCGCGATCGCAATGACAGTAACACGGCATTTGCGCGATTGTCTGTGGTATCTCACGCGCTGCCCGGTAAGCATCGCGAACCAGTCCGGTGAACTGTTCCGGTGGCAGCGTTGGACCAAGGCTCGAACGGCTGGGCGCTTGTTCGAAGTGCGCGGGCAGGGTTGTCGCCGTGGTTGCCGGCGTTTGGATGGGAGGATGTGATGTTAAATGGTCCGACGGCGGCGCCGGCGTTGTGGGGGTCGACTTTGTGTCGACCATCAGTATGGCCACGACGCCGAGAATTGCGATGCCTGCGATTATTAGCCAGGGTTTACTCATTGCAGTATTTCTCCGGAAATATATTGTCAGGACTCTCCCGCAAAGGATAGCCCTTCGCGGGAGAGGTTATGAAACGCGTCAGTTGTTTTCCTTGGCGTCCTTCTGCTTAGCGTCTTTGCTTTTCGCTTTGCAGCAGGAACCATCGCCGGCATGACTCTTCTTGTCGTGCTTCGTCATGTCATGTTTCGCGTGGTTCGCCATGTCGCATGACTCGCCACAACAATCATGCTTGACGTCAGCACTCGTGGCGCCATCGGCGTTTGCAGTCGTGCCCTCCTTCTTCATGTCGCACGAATCGCTGCAGCAGTCATGCTTAGCGTCGGCGCTGGCTGTGGTGGAGTCGGCGTTCGCGGTCGTGCCTTCCTTCTTCTTCATATCGCACGAATCGCCGTTGCAGCACGAATCCATCGCACAGCACGACTCGGTTTTCTTTTTCTGATCTCCGCTTTGAGCTGGAGGTTGTTGGGCCACTACAGCGATGAACGCTGTCAGCAGCAACGCGACGAGCGCAATCAGAATAGTGCTCTTATGAGGTCTCATTATTGTTCTCCTTAAGATTGAGAGAGATTACTGGTGATTGAAACCGGCGTCGAGGCAGATCTCTCTTTAGATCAGGAAGACACAACAGCGGAGATGTGTTGGGCCACGGTTTGGTAAGTACGACTGTACGGGCGTGAATTCAAGTTGTTCGCTCGTGTTCTTGATCGCAGGCAGAAGGACTATGGACGAAGGGCCGGGGTCCGGTAGATTGCCGTTACTCTTCGCCGTCACCGCAGTGGCGTTAGTCATCAGCGGGCAATCTTTCATGCCGTGCGGAAGCGCGGTCAACGCAGACGGGCTTGTGGTCAGTGTAGACCGGCTTGTCGCGAGTCCGGTAGTGGTCCGCGTTGCTCTAGTCTGACGTGCGATCTGTCTTTTAGCTTTAGGCTTCTGCACGTTTGGCCGCGTACAGCAATCGTGCTGACGTGTCCGGTCACAACTCTCGCCTGAAACCGCGGCGCTTGCCTCGTTCCCGTCGGGCGAGACTTCCGCCGCCAGCACCTCACCATTGCTACAACCAAACAGACAACCGCCCGCCATCCACACCGACACGCTGACTGCCAGCAGCAGTCGCGCAGCCTTACTCACGAGCGCCAAATACATCGGCGGAAGTCTACTCCCCTTCCCGCACATTTGTCGAGAAAACCGGCCTTCCGGCCTTGATATCTAACGCCAAAGTTGCTGAGGTCTAACACCTTCGGCGTTGAAAATCTGGCTCATTCCCGAAAAACACAAAAGCACAAAAACGCCGCGAGTTTTACGTAACGGGTGGCTTGTTAGCCTAGTTGCCGGAGAACACAGATGAGTATCGACAAAAACAACATCACCACTCAGGATGAACTGAACGAACCGGCGCCGATGGATCAGGCCGACGAGCGGGCCAAGGCTGAAATGAAGGAATTGGAACGTCAGGCGAAGAAAGACGTCGCCGAGGGATTACAACAAACTGACGAAGACGATAACGACGAGGATAAGGACAAACCGGCGCCTTCAATGCTGGATCGCCGGCGTTGACGAAAGACTGTTTCTAACGAGCACTAGCCGTGTCTGAAAGCGCTTCTTCGATCGCTTTCTTCAGCAACGGTGGCGTGCTTCGCGGGTCAAAACCGACGAAGTGTTTCGCGATGCGTCCGTCACGCGTGACGATGAAACTCTGCGGGATCGAATTTCGCCCTTTCATCAACGCAAGCGCTACATCGCGCGTCGCCCAACCTACTTGATAGCCGACGCTGTAACTGCGGACAAACTCCTCCACGGTCTGCTGTGATGCAACCGGATCTTCAGTAGACAATCCAACAATCTCCAGACCCCGCTCGTGATACTCCTGGTGCAACTTGACGAGCTCCGGCGTCTCTCGCCGGCATGGTCCACACCACGTGGCCCAAAGATTAACCAGCAACACCTTTCCCGAGTAGTTCGAAAGCTTGATTGGATCGCCGCCGTTCGCACTCTTCATCTCAGCGTCGAGCACGGCCGCCGGCAACGCCGCTGTCGGTTCGTTTCCGGCTGAGGGAGTCGCAGTCCGTCTGGAAACCGGCGACACCGGATCGTTTGAATTACAACTCGACACGCCAAACGCCGCCAGCAGTGCCAGCACGATCAGCGTAGTCACAACCCGCAGAGGCGTCCAAAACTTTATCGCCCCTGTTTCCTGCTTCTTTAATGCCATGAGGGTTTAATTCTTCTTTCCAAACCTGAACGAGTCGAGAATCACCGGCGCTTCGCCTTTTGTACCCACATCTTCCACAGATGACAGTTCCGGCGCAAGCGAGGTCGTGAACATACTCAAAAGCGCGCCGCTTGTATCGCCCTGTTTGCCGGTCGGCAGGAAAATCACGCGTCCCCACAAATGCAGATCGCCCTTCTCCGTTCCCTTCGACAAGCCTTCCCAGCGAAACTCGTAAGCGTCCATCGAGTTTACCTTCGTCGGTCCATCAGAGATTTTCCTGTATTCCGGAAAAGCCTTCGCCAGCGAGGCGCTGAATTCTTCAACCTGTTTTGGATAGTTCGGCAAGTCGCCAACAAATGTGCCGGTGCTTGGGTACCAGCGCACGACAAAGTTCTCCTGCGTAAAGTCCGGCGGAAGTCTTCTTTCCACCTTCACGAAGTTGGCCGCACCCGCAACTCCTGCTTTCGGATCATTCTGCCAGCCGCCCGGATAGTAAAAACTGAAGTCGAAATAGTGCGACGCCAGTGCTCCATCGAGTTTGTCTTTCGAATTCGTAAACTGAACCGTTCCCGGCGGAGGCACATAGGCGTCCTCGGGCGTTGGCGTTGGTGAAGGTTGTTCGATAGTTGGTTCGGGAGTCGCCGTCGTGGGAGTCGGTTCCACAACTATGCGTGGGTTGCGCTCCTGGGCCATCTGGTCCAAACGTGGTTTGACGACGAAGAAGAACGCAGCCGCGAGTGCGCCACCACTAAGCAACAGAAACACGAGTATGCCTACGATGATCAACGGCAGCTTCGACTTCTTCTTTGCGACCGGCGGCGGCAACGGCGCTGA
>DATNJO010001141.1:0-2550 GCA_035603895.1 Pyrinomonadaceae bacterium | reverse complement strand
GCGCGAGCGAGCAACAGTTGAATCGATTCGAGCAGCGGCGAAATGGAGCGGCAACAGAACCACCTTCGCTGACCAGCAAAGCAGTTTATAAACTGGCGACAGAAGTTCCCGATTACTGGGTTCCATTGGTGCCCGTGAAACGATCTACCGGTCTGCGTTTGGAACGTGGCAAGCTGTTGAAGCTTGACGGCACGGAGGAGTTTGTCGAGGCGCAAGGCGCGATTCTGCAGGGCGGTGAGACGAATCGTCTCGACATCTTCGAAGAAGAGCTACCGCGCGAAGGCGTTCGCGTTACTCGCAGCTACCAATTCGCGCGTTGGCATGACGGTTCCACGCACGTTTGGATCGGCCGCCGGAAACGCGTCGGAAGTGGCGAGGGATCCAGCGGCCTGAGATTCGATTCGGTCTGAACTTCTTCCCGGTGTCTCTGTGTCTTTGTGGTTGTTTTTCTCTAAGGCAGTCAATTAACCACAGAGACACAGAGACACAAAGAAAGCCTGCCCACCGACTATTCTGCCTAAGCACGTTGGGCTATACGCTTCATTCCGCGTATGCTATCGGGCGTGAGTGCGAATGCGCGTAATGCAAAGGTGATCGACGTGACCCCTCGCCGGCGCCGGCTGTGGATCTGGGTCCTGCTTGCCGCGCTGCTGCTGTTCGTCTCGTTTTCTCGAATACTCTCAATCTATCTCTCAGCTCTCTGGTTTGGTTCACTCGGTTACTCGTCGGTCTATTGGTACATCTTCAAAGCCAAAGCCCTGCTCTTCGTCGGCTCCGCAGTGCTGACCGCGCTGTTGCTTAGCGCCACCTTTTGGCTGTTTCAGAGACTCTTCGGCGCGTACGCTTTCGAAAAACGCACGATCGTTCTCAACAACCAGCCGTTTCAGTTTTCACCAGCGCGATTCATCCGGCCGCTGGGGTGGATTGTCTCGGGTATTTTCGGACTGATCTACGGCTTTAGTTTGAAAGAGCATTGGCGGCAGTTCGCACTCTACTTCAATCAGCCGTCAACCTCGATGCACGATCCGATCTTCGGCAAATCGCTGGGGTTCTACCTATTTTCGCTGCCGTTCTACGATCTGGTCAGTTCGTGGTTGTTTGGTGTTGCGGTCGTCATTCTTATTGCCGCGCTCGCCTACTCGCTTCTCGGTTTGCCGCAAACGGTGCTGAAGCCGAGCGTGCGCTGGTCGTCAGGCGCCGCGTTTCGCGCGGTGTGTTGCGCGCTCGCGCTCGTACTGCTGGTGCTGAGCTGGCGCACTTATCTCTCGCGCTTCCCATATCTCTGGGAGGATCATTCGATCTTTTCGGGCGTCACTTATACCGAAGCGCACTACACCCTTCCGGCGCTGCTCTTCGTTACGGTTGCGCTGATCATCGGCGCGATAGTCTCGCTGGTGAATGCGTTTAGCGTCCGGCGTTTTAGCCTGCTGGTGATCGCGTTGGCGCTACCGGTCGCGGTCTACATCCTCGGCGTCTTGCTCGTGCCGGCGTACATTCAGAGTTTCATCGTCAAACCCAACGAGCTCGATCGCGAAACGCCGTACATCAGTCACAACCTCGAATGGACGCGCCGCGCTTTTGGGTTGGAACAGATCGAACTGCGCGATTACGAAGCGGACACCTCCATCGCCGGGCTCGACCTTCAAAACAATCGCGCCGGCATAGACAACATTCGTCTTTGGGACTGGCGTGCGCTACAGGACACGTTGCGCCAGATTCAGGCCATTCGCACTTATTACGACTTCCCCGACGTCGATGTCGATCGCTACGTCGTCGGCGGCCAAACGCGCCAGATGATGATTGCGCCGCGCGAGATTAACGATGCGAAACTGCAGTCGTCGCTGAACTGGATCAACCAACGATTGATTTACACGCACGGGTACGGCGTGACGATGAACAGCGCAAACGGTTTCACGCCGGAAGGTCTGCCACAGTTTGTGCTGTCAAACATGCCGGTCCAGTCGACTGCACCGGAGATCAAGGTCACGCGCCCGGAGATCTATTACGGCGAACTGACGGACCGCTTCGTTTACGTCAACACCAACCAGCAGGAGTTTGATTATCCGCAAGGCGACACGAACACCTACACGACGTATCAAGGCACCGGCGGGATCAGGATCGGTAACCGGCTGCGACGCATGTTGCTGGCATGGAGTCTCGGCGACCTTTCGAAGCTGCCATTTTCAGATGACGTCAAAAGCGACAGCCGCGTGCTGATCAATCGCAACATTCGCGAGATCATCAATGGGGTCGCGCCGTTCTTAACTTACGATAAAGATTCCTACATCGTCGTCAGTAACGAAGGCCGGTTGTTCTGGATGATCGACGCGTTTACCGAGTCGTCTTACTTTCCTTACTCGACTCATCACGACGTGGCCGGCAATTCCGTTAATTACATTCGTAACAGCGTGAAGGTCGTGATCGATGCTTACAACGGCTCAGTGAACTTTTACGTGTTTGATAAGCAGGACCCGCTGATCGCCGCTTACAGCCGGGTCTTTCCCGGACTGTTTCGCGATGCGAGCGAGATGCCGGCGGATCTGCGGGCGC
>DATNJO010001140.1:0-16248 GCA_035603895.1 Pyrinomonadaceae bacterium | reverse complement strand
CCGTTTCCTCGGTGGCAACAGGGTTCGAGATTAACGTAGACAGTTGCGCCTCTCGCGAGCGTACCTGCTTCCTCGAGTGCCAACACCTCGGCGTGTTTGACTCCCTCGTACCGGTGAAAGCCCTGGCCAACAACGATGCCGTTCTTCACAACGACGGCGCCGACCAGCGGGTTCGGCCTTACCTGGTCTTCACCTTTGGCGGCAAGTGCAAGTGTGAGATCAAGGAAATACAGATCGGACTCTCTACCAGTAGTAATTTCACTCAATGGGAAGACGTGTGCGATCACTGTTATTCGAAGTGCGACCAAGCAACTAAGCTGCCACTGAAAGCAGATTGAAAGATCTATGCAATTCATAATGGGCAATATCAGAGGTGTGATGAACTGTCGGAGCGTGTTGCTGCAAGGGCGCATCACGCCACCGACAATTCCGGCAATTTCTCTCAGAACTCGATTCATAAACGGGTCCGGCTGCTGTGAACATTTGAAGGCTTCTTGTTGCAATAGTCGGGCATGCAAGTCGCTTAACTCACAAAATGCAAGCCGAGTCTGAAAGCGGAATGTAAAAGGAGCGCACATGAGTCGAACCGTCGAGACACATCGAGGTGGCGAGCTTGTAACCGGCCAGTCAGTCGCACAATCATCAACTAACCCCTACACCACTCCCGCATTCTGGGAGCGCCTATGGCGCACCGCGGGTATCCAGTTCGTGGTTTTTTTCATAATCACCTACGTCATCTATGGCTATCAGCCGCAGATCGGTGCTTCCGCCGACGCACTGGCGGCTTTTTATACCGGTGAGCGCACGCGGATCCTGATTGCGACAGCCTTCTCCGGTCTCAATATCCTGAACCTGATGTGGTTCGCAGCGGCTCTCAGGACCACCCTGGCTGATGTGGGCAAAGACGGGTGGGGTACGGCGGCGATTGCGTCCAGCGCAGCGTTTGGAGGGGTGTACCTTTTATTAATCTCTGTCGTCGCAACCGTCGCCTACTCGCTCGCAGGCCACGGAAACCACACGCTCACAGCCGCACTAAATGATTTCTCGTGGGCCTTGATCGTGCTGAGTTCGTTCCCGCGCGCGATGCTCATCATGTCGGCAGCGTTCGGGCTCTGGCGGGCCGGACTGATATCAAATTCGCTCTTTGCGGCAGGCGTCGCGGCCCTCGTACTTGTCTTGCTGGGCGGTACCACCTGGCTGAGTGGTGGACTCTGGGCGCCGGACGGCGCCTACTCCCGGTTCGTGTCGCCTATCATCGGGCTCGTGTGGATCGTAGTCGTGAGCCGAGTGCTTCTAAACCGCCCTCTTGGCGCACGTGCTGCGTGGTGATGCGAGATCAAAACAAGAATTGACCAGTGATTGAAGAGGAGCATTGCTATGAATGTCCAGGATTTTCAGAAGATGAAAGACGAAGGCCGCAAGATCTCGATGATCACCTGCTATGACTACTCGAGTGCCCGAGCTGTAGCGGACTCGAATATTGACTGCATCCTTGTCGGCGATAGCCTGGCGATGACGATGCACGGATACCCAACCACCCTTTCCGCCACGACTGCGATGATGGCATTACATACAGCGGCCGTGGCGAAGGGCGCCCCGGCGAAATTCATCATCGCGGATCTGCCGTTTCTTTCATATCGGAAAGGCCTGAAAGACGCGATGGATTCAGTGTACGAGCTTATGAGCGCCGGAGCTCATGCGGTGAAACTTGAGGGTGTGCGTGGGCATGCTGAGATTGTTCGGCACATCGTCGATTCTGGTGTGCCAGTGATGGGCCATCTTGGTCTCACGCCGCAGTCGGTTCACGGGCTGGGAGGAATGAAAGTGCAGGCTCGTACGAATGCGGCTGTGAAAGTTTTAACCTCCGAGGCGCGCGAACTGGAAGATGCTGGATGCTTTGCGATCGTGCTCGAGTGTGTGCCCGCACGAGGCGCGCGAAGGGTAACGGACCTTCTCAAGATTCCGACTATAGGCATTGGGGCTGGGATACATGTCAGCGGACAGGTTCTGGTCTATCAGGATGTGCTCGGTCTTAATCCCGGCTTCAAACCAAAGTTCCTGAGAGTGTACGCAAACACTTTTGAAGTCATTCGGACGGCACTGAACGCTTACGACAATGATGTCAAATCCCGGGCATTCCCTTCGGAGAGCGAAAGCTACCGTGATCTCGAATCCACGGAGCGAAAAGTAACCAAACGAAATGAGCACCCGGCGCAGAACGGACGAGGTTCACGAATAACGCTCGCGTCTGAGATGAACCAGTGATCATAGAAAATCGGCAATTGCACATGAACCAGGGTCTTAATCGTTTTGCGATTCTCGTCGCGTGCGCGACGTTTTTCCTAATCATCGCCGGAGCATTGGTTACGAGCCACGACGCCGGACTGGCGACATCTGACTGGCCGCTTTCAAACGGGCAGCTCTTTCCAAAGATGGTCGGTAATCTGTTCTGGGAGCATGGCCACCGCATGGTAGCAACGACCGTCGGCCTGCTGACGCGTTGCAGAGCCGAGCGCGACGACGACGGCAAGCGCACCACCGATGTGAGCAAGAATCAATTCAGCCGGCAGATGTTGGTCCCCTGTCGCTGAGTGACGCAACGTTGCATTCCCAACACCAATCAGCTCCGGCCGTCAATTCCGGCAACTTTCCTCGTTTATCCAATTACAGCCCCAGAAACCAAGCCTCGCCATCTGGCGCACTCGTCTTTGCTACAACGATCGTGTTGACGTTGCGAACATTCAAAGTGCTGCCCGCACCAGTTCAACAGCTTGACCTACCGACGCGAACTCCGGCTAGATCCTTAGCTTCGATTCAAATTCCTTTCGACATGCCTCACTGAAATCTTTGAGTAGATCGACGCTCCCGTTCCGGACCATCTCTTCTATTTCAATCGGGCTCTTATTAGGTTGGCTATAGGTTTCGGTAATAACCCTAACAACTCTGTCTGCACTGTCAATTACGGCGACGGAAGAAAGAAAGCGCATGCGACTGAGGATGGCATACAGCTCAATGAGGCCCGCCAATTCCAGGTTGTCATGGATCAGCGCATCACCATAGCTCTTCGAGGCGATGTCAATAAACGCTTTGTATAACTTTTGGCGGCGCGACTTACTGCTCTCAGTTCGACTAGCATTCATTTGCACGCGTTGCGTGGTCCAGGAGCTTGCGAAAGATGTAAAGCCGCCGAGAGCTGCACCACCAAGAGCCGCCAGGGCAGTTATGTATCCAGCATCCATACTCAATTCTTAAAGCAAACAATCTGCCAATGTGAAGTGAGGCCCACCCTTCATTTCGCTGCGGTCAAGTGACGGCTTTCATTCCCAACACCAATCAGCTCCGGCCGTCAATTCCGGCAACTTTCCTCGTTTATCCAATTACAGCCCCAGAAAACAAACCTCGCCATCTGGTACAGCTATTGCGCACGATCGCACTCGGAAGGAGTTGTACGCGGCTGGAGGCAAAGTCAGAGAGGAGTACTGAGGTTTGCGACCATTCATAACAACAGCGTGCTGTTTATTGGCCTTAGTAATCATGACCCAAAGTGTGCATGCGCAGGGCGTTTCGACCACTGGTCCAGGCAATCAGGAAAGTGTGACTAGTAGATCGCAGCGCGATGAGCCTGGGACTGAAACCGACTCGGATGCACAATTGGTCCGCGCACCATTCAAGAAGAGCCGTTTGTTTACCAGAGTTGGACTTCTAATTGCGCCTTATCACTCGAGCGCGACAATCGCGACGAACGGACAACCACTTTCGGACGGCACGGCGGAAGCAAGCAACAACGTGAGTGTGACGTTCGAACTCGGCTATGAGATCACAAAAAATATTTCGGTATCAGTGACGTCCGGCATTCCGGTGAAGCCGCACGTCACAGGCGAAGGTGCGGCGGCATCATTGGGCACGCTGGGAAAAGTTCGCTATGGACCAGCTATTTTCAGCGGCCAATACCGGTTTCCCAAAATCGGTCGGATTCGACCTTACGCCGGTGGCGGAGCAGCGTACGCCATCATCTTCAAGAACTTTGACGGCAGCGTGAAGGACCTTCGGGTTAACAACAACTGGGGATCAGTTGTGCAGGGCGGCGCTGAATATGAAGTGAATTCAAAGTACACGCTCTTCTTTGATTTCAAGGAAGTCTGGCTAGCGGTCAATGCGCATGGTGTGCTCACCGACGGTACCCCGGTAAAGGCGCGCGTGAACTTGAACCCCTCGCTGTTTACGGTAGGGATCAAGTTTCATCTTCCGTTCGGGCGGAGTCATTGATTTAGGGAGTCAAGACTTGAGTGGTTGCGAAAAGTCTCAATCAAGCGGTGGGCCCAGTGGTCTCACCATCATTTGCTCCTCGTCTGCGTCAGTGCAAGCAGAATCGATTCCAGTCTGCAAGCAACTATCCTCGACAAGCGATGATGTGACTTGCGCGGTAGATACGACTACGCTTGTGGTCCGGTCCCGACCGATTTCCTGGAAATGCGTAACCCGTAGCACACATTGGGCCGATAGGGCACTTGTCATTTGCCGCGATGCGCGGATAGCATGGGACCTCTTTAACCCTCATCGAGACACATGCACGTCATCACTCGGAAACGGCTCAATGAATTTGCCGACAAGCACCCTGAGGCCAGATCGTCTCTTTCACACTGGTATCAGTGAGTGAAGCGCCACAACTTCTCGAACTTTGCGCATTTGCGCGAGACTTTTTCATCTGCGGATCAGGTTGGAAAGGTTACAGTCTTCAACATCGGTGGGAATAAGGTGCGGGCTAATCGCAGCCATCCACTATAATCGCAGGAAGATTTACATTCGCACGGTGCTGTCTCATGCCGAATACGACGAGCAGCGCTGGAGGAAATAAGTATGCAAAACCTCGATGTAGCCAAGACCGAAATCGCATGGTCCTCGCTGGCCGGAACGGTCTATGTCCCGCATTCCGAAGAAGAGTACCGGCGGCTCGTAGCCCTCCTCGACTCGTTCATCGACGAAATCGGCGAAGATGAATCGCATCCGCTCGCGTCGCTAATGGAAATCGTCGGCGTGCTGATTGAGAAGTACGAAGATGAGAATGTTCAGGAATTGTCGGACGTTTTACCAGCCGAGATCACGAGTAACAGTTGAGACTCTAGCCTTGAAGGTTTCTTTTTCGGCTGAGCAATAATAGCCGCATTTATTGCCACTTGATTTCATCTCTGTGAAGTGGAGTCATCAACCTGAGTCCGCCCAGTAAATCTCAAAGCCCATCTCACTTCATTTTGCTGCCGTCGGCGAATCTGAGTCGAAAATAATCTTCATCGGTTTCATGCACGCGATGAGAATGATCGCGAAAGCCGCCACCAGGGCGATGGCCATGTACGCGTCACTGTAAGCGAGTGCGTAGGCTTGGGTTTTGACTTGGCCGCTCAAGATAAGAGCGGCTCTTGCTTGCGCCTCTTCGCTGCCGGCCGAGTTGGGAAATAGCCCGTGCGCAATCGCTGCCAATCGTTCTGAGGCGAGCCAGTTTCCACCATCGACGTGCAAGCCAATCATGTTCGAATGAAATTGCTCACGCACTGATACCAGGCGCTGCATAATTGCCGTCCCGACCTCGCCGCCAAACAAACGAACGCAGTGAATGAATGACGACATAGTCAAGATGTTAATCGGATTGGCCAGCGCATTTGTATCAAACGCATTTTGTACGATGGAGCCAACCAGAGCGACGAAAGCCAGAGCGAGCCCACTTCCTAACACGATTTGTGAAACGAAGAAATTGTCACCGGCCCAGGCGCTGGTTAATTGCGCATTAAGCAAACAAGCAATAGCGACGATCACAAAGCCGGTAGCGAAAACTAATCGGTTATCGAACCGGCGCATCAATCGCGCGGCGACCATGCCCATGATAATCAGCGGTGGAATTAGCCAGAGCAACACGCCGCCGGTCTCAAGCGGCCGATAACGTTGCGTAACGCCCAGCACTGCCGGCAGCAGAAGAGCGATCGCCAGCAATACAAAACGAAAGCAGAAAAGCGTTGCGGCAAGGAGCAGCGTGTTCCGATTAACAATGAAGATCGGGTTCACCATCGGGTTAGGTGATAGCCACCGGCGAATTATTGCTACGGCCAGTAGAAAAGCTGCTGTAACCAGTAGTCCTACAATCACGCCTGAATGCAACCAATCCAGGCGTTCACCTTGATCGAGAGCACCGTAGATCAAACCAAGTCCCAGGCTGCCGTATAAGAAGCCTCGCCAGCTTAGCGCCGGCTTTGGTCCCGAACGTTTAGGAGGTGGCGGAAGCGCAAGGTAAATGCAGAGCATCATCAGCGGTGTTAAGAAGGCGCTTTGCCAGAAGATCCAATGCCACGACAGATGTTCGGTGTACCAGGCCACAAGAGGCGTACCAACACTGGTCGCGCCGATGATATCCATGGCGTAAACGCCGATGGCGTAGATCACGTAACGCACAGGTAGTGCATTCAGCGCATAGCCAAGCGCGAGCGGATAGAAGGTTCCAGACGAAAGGCCACTAATCGCCTGCAAACACAGCATCACGCGAAGACTCGGCGAGAAGGGCAACAAGATCGAACAGAGTATGAATATTGTTCCCGAATAGAGAAGCACGCGGCGTGATCCCAACATCGCTCCAAGAAACACCGAGAATGGTCCAATAAACATCTGGGCCATGTTGTAGGCGGTGGTAATCCAGCTCGCTTCATCGAATCCAAAGCCCATTGCACCGCGTATGTCGGGAAGGCCGACGCTAATCATGCGACCGTTCAAGGTGGCAAGGCCGGCTGCGAGAAATACACCGACTGTGCCAACGTACGGATTCTGATGAAGTAATGTGAATGTTCGCGCCAGGCTGGATCGCACATCAAGAACTGGTCGCAGATTAGAGCTTTGGGCCGTGACGGCGCTCATGATCAATCCCTTGCTCAGACTTTGGTTTTAGTTGTGGTCCTGATTTCGGCGATTACCGACATGCCGGGGCGAAGTCGGTCGGCGAGTTTGGGATCCGGATCGAGGACGATCTTCACGGGAATGCGCTGGACGATCTTGGTGTAATTACCAGTTGCGTTATCCGGTGGCAGCAAGGCGAACTGCGAACCGCTGGCGGGAGCGACCTCTTCTACGTGTCCCTTTAAGACGACACCCGGAAAGGTGTCGACCGTAATCTCGGCGGCATCACCTTTTGCCACGTTTGTCAGTTGCGTCTCTTTATAATTTGCCTGTACCCAAATGGTGTTCTCTACAAGCGAAATGACTTGAGTCCCTGGCGAGACCAGTTGACCAATTCTTACCTTTCGCTCACCCACGACGCCATCCGTTGGCGCAACAATTTTCGTGTAATCAAGATTAGTTTCCGCGACTTTAAGCGACTCCTGTTTGGCATTAAGATCCGCCCGAAGCTGCAACTCCTGTGCGTCAAGTACTGCGCGCTGTTTGATCTGCGCATCGACCTCAGCCGTTCTACTCGACAATTGCGCGCGCGCGCGTTGTTGCTCGGATTGGCGCACCGATACCTGTGCCCGCGCTTTTGAGAGCTCAGCGCGACGGCTCTCGACCAAGGCATGAGTCTGCGCCAGCTCAGCTTTCCGGCTATTGAGGATCGCAGCAAAGCGTTGCTGGTCGGCGACCACTTGCTCGAGTTTTTGTTTAGTTGCGGAAGCCAATTCAAGCAAAGCTTCCTGCCGCTTTCTTTCGAGTTGTGTCCTTTCCGCGTCGGCTTGTGCGGCTTCGACCGCCGCCTGAGCGTCCGATATTTTTGCTTGTGCTCCATCGACAGCGGCTTGCGCGTTAGCAACGTCAGCCTGCGCGGCCTGGATTGCCGCGTCGGTCTGTGCGATTTCGGCAGTTGCGGCTTGAATTCCCGCCTGCGCCTGAATGATTCGCGAACTCTGTAAATCCTTCTGCTTCGCGTTGTTTTCCAAAGCTGCTTGTGCAGCGGCGACGCCAGCCTCGGATTGAGCGACCTGGGCTTTGAAATCGTCATCCTTTAGCTGCACCAGCAGGTCACCCGCTTTCACACGCTGATAATCGGCAACGGCCACTTGCACAACGGTGCCTGAAACGCGCGTGCTCAAGGGAGTGATGTCGGCACGCAGAATCGCGTCATCAGTTTTCTGCGTGTTACTGCCTCCCACCCAGCCATTCCAACCTCCGATAATTCCAAACAGGATTACGGCTGCGAGCGCCAGCACAAATATCGGTACGAACTTTTTCAACCGAGACTTCGAAGCAGGTTGATTAGCGGTTGTAGCTTTCACCGAAACGGGACCTGGTTCAGCGCCATTGGCTTTCGAGGCGGCGCCATTCTCAACCTTTGCAGGCGATGTGGTAACGGCAACAACCTTCGCTGTGTCGACAGGACTCTCCCTGGCCGTGATTTCTGGTGGCGTATTGTTACTTTTTTGCGGCATCACTATTTGTTCTCCCCTAGCGCTTTTTCAAACTCAGCCTTGGCGGTCCAAAATGTTGACAACGCCCGTTGATAATCACTTGTGGCTTCAGCCAGCGACGCCTGCGACTTAAGGACATCGGAAAGCAGCACCGCCTGATATTTGTATTGGCCCGTACTGACACGTAGATTCTCCTTCGCGGAATCCTCAGCCAGCTTCGCCACACGAAGCGCCTGCCCGGTGAGTTGTAGCTTTCGCAATTTGTCACCGACGTCGACCAGCACCTGATCTTCTGTTTCCTTCAGGCCATTCTTTGCTTGCTCGATGGTGTTGTCGATTTCCGCAAGCTGGTGCCTCTTTCGTCCCCAGTCAAAGAACTCCCAACTGACGATCACGCCAACGTTCGCGAACTCTTTCGGAACCGCTGAGGGAAAGTTACGCGGCGTCACATAAGCAAAGCCCGCGCTCACGTCAGGAATGTATTCCGATTTCTTGATGCGACGAGCCAGTTTGGCCTGCTCAACAGACAAGCGGGCTTGTTCAAGCTCAGGTCTTTGTTCGAGCGCGATCTTTCTGGCAGCGGCAAGATTTGTTTGGATCGATATGAATGGGGGTGCATCTGTTACCTCAAACTCGCAATCAACTTCGCGGCCGAGCAAGCTATTCAATTGCTCTTTCTGTGTGGCCAAGCGGCTGCTCAACTCGAGTTGATCGTATTGGGCCCGCGCAAGCCGCGTTTGCACCACCAGGTGATCTGCCTTGAGAGCGACCTGCTGCACGACGTAATCGCCCGTGACCTTGTCCAGTTCCTGATAAGACTTCACTGTCTGTTCCACGCTGCTGAGCGCACTCTTTGTTTGCAAGATGGCGTAGTAAGTCTTTTTCACCTGGTCGATTGTTTCATTCTGTTGCTGGCGCAATTTCGCCTGCGCCATCTCACGCGAGAGATGCTCCAGTTTTATGTGTAGGCCGATTCGGTATTGCTGCGACAGCGGTTCAACGGCAGTAGTGGCAAAGACGGTCGAGAGTTTGCGCTCGTCGGTTAGCAAAAAGAAGGGGCCGAGACCTGGAAACTGATTAGCCGCGGGATTCGGAATCCGAAGGTCGTTCTTGGCCAGATTTCCTGAAAACAGTGTGTGCAAGTGCAACGAAGGAAGACGAGAGGCTTTCGCGACCGAGATGTCTTCTTCTGCCCTGGCTACGCCGAACTCTGCGATCTTAATCGCGTGGTTGTTGTGCAACGCCAACTCGATTGCCTGATCGAGAGTTAGTGAGTCGGTTGACGACTTAAGTGACTGCGCGCGAGTTTTGCCGTGAGTGCTAAAAATGATTAGACCCACAACAAGAAATCCTGCTTTCATCGCCGAACTCATAATCTGGTTCCTCGTCTTGTCGGGTCGAACTCCGCACCTGGCATCAGCAATTAGTTCGCCAAACTGAAAACGGCACGTGCGATAACTTTTATCGAGAAATAAGAGTCTACTGTCGGACGCGTTGCCGAGATTCACTAGCCTGCGTCCGACACTTCCGGCATATTCAGCCTGCTTAGGTTTCGTTAACCGGCTAATTCAAACAATTCCGAAGTTGATTTGTTTGGTACATCCGTTGCGCTCCGTCCGGTCGTGAAGTTTTGTAAATGGCGCTGGAGGAGAAAAGGTGAAACCGCTTTGGTTGGTCTATATCAAGTTCGCCGACGGCGTCACTAACATCTTCAGCCCTCTATCGCAACCAGCCCAGGAGATCAAAGAGAGTTCGATACTGGTGCTTGCCGTCTGTGGCGTCATCTTCATCGTCGTCGCGGGTCTGCTCCTTTATGCAATAGTTCGGTTTCGACACCGAGCCGGAGATGAAGTGAGTGAACCGCCCCAGGTATACGGGAGTAATCAGATCGAACTTGCGTGGACCATTCTGCCGCTCCTGATCGTGTTGGTGCTGATTATGGTCACCTCGCGCACGATCGCCGATATACAGAACCGCAAGCCGCCGCCCACGGCGGTCCACGCCACGGTAATCGGACATCAATGGTGGTGGGAGATACGTTACCCGGAATTCGGAATCGTCACAGCCAACGAACTACATGTCCCGGCAAGCGACGGGCATGGATCTCGGCCGACATTTCTTAAGCTGCAATCTGCCGACGTCGCACATAGTTTTTGGGTACCCCAACTGGCCGGTAAAACAGATCTCATTCCGAACCGCGAAAACCTGATGTGGATCGAGCCCACCAAACCCGGAGTCTATCGAGGCAACTGCGCTGAATACTGCGGCACACAGCACGCGCGAATGTTGATTCGCGTAGTTGTACACCCACAGGATGAGTTTGAACGATGGGTCAAACAGCAACAAGAGTCCGCTTCTGCAGACACGAACGCCCCAAAAGGTCGCACAGTGTTCTTCGCGAACTCCTGTGTCAATTGCCACACGATCCGCGGCACGTCGGCACAAGGAAAGTTTGGCCCAGACCTAACTCACTTGATGAGCCGCGAGACGTTGGCGGCAGGTGCAGCTCCGAATACTCCGGATAGCCTGCGCCAGTGGATACGTGATCCACAGAAGAGCAAGGTGGGCTGTTTAATGCCGAATATGCAGTTGACTGATGACCAGGTGGACCAAGTCGTCGCCTATTTGCAAACACTTAAATAGGAAGGACCGCAGGGCATGGCAATTCGCGAAATCGCACTACCAGGTAATCGAGCAACGGACGTTTCATTCGTTGATCGACTCCACCGCCTGGTCGTGACTGTGGACCATAAAAAGTTGGGCCTGATGTACATCGGAACGGCACTGGTTTTCCTGGTTGTCGCAGGGTTGATGGCCGTCGCGATTCGCTTGCAGTTGGCCATTCCCGTTAACACGTTCCTCGGGCCCGATGTGTTCAACCGTTTCTTCACCATGCACGGCACGTCGATGGTCTTTCTGGTGGGCATGCCAATCATCGCGGGACTCGGCAACTATCTCGTGCCACTGATGATCGGAACGCGCGACATGGCTTTTCCGCGCCTGAACGCTTTCGGTTACTGGATGTTTCTCTTCGGTGGCCTGCTTCTCTATTTCAGTTACCTCGGTGCGCCAGGTCTGGCGGGTCACGGCTCGGCTCCCGACGTCGGCTGGTTCGCTTATGCGCCGCTCACTGGCCGGGCCTTCTCGCGCGGCAATAGCACTGACTACTGGATTCTAAGTCTCTTGCTCACAAGCGTCGGAAGCACAGTTTCGGCCATCAACGTAATCGTCACCACCATCACGCTGCGTTGCCCGGGTATGAAGTTGATGCGCATGCCGCTGCTTGTTTGGCTGATGCTCGTAACGAACTTCATGATCCTGCTCGCACTACCCGGGCTTTCGGGGGCACAAATAATGTTGCTGATCGATCGTTACCTGGGCGGGCATTTCTTCGACACGCAGGCCGGCGGCTCCGCAGTGATCTGGCAACACTTCTTTTGGATCTTCGGTCATCCTGAGGTCTACATTTTGATGATTCCGGCGTTCGGCAGCCTTTCGGAAATCGTTCCAGTCTTCTCGCGCAAGCCCATCTTTGGATACCCGATCATGGTCGGCGCAACGGTGATGATCGGCCTCATCAGCGTGAGCGTTTGGGCACATCACATGTTCTCAGTCGGGATGACTTCAGTCGGCAACACATTCTTCGCGATTTCAACGTTTCTGGTGGCCATACCAACAGGGATCAAGATTTTTAACTGGCTCGGCACAATGTACGGCGGCAGGATTCGCTTCGAACTGCCCATGCTTTTCTGCATCGCTTTTCTCTTTCAGTTTTTGATTGCGGGCCTGACCGGCGTGATGCTGGCTGTGGTTCCCTTCAACTGGCAACTCACGGATTCCTACTTCGTCGTCGCGCACTTTCACTACACGCTCGTCGGCGCATTCCTCTTTGGCATGTTCGCCGCCTTTTACTACTGGTACCCGAAAGCCGTGGGTCGACTACTCGATCGCCGACTCGGACTCTGGCATTTCTGGCTGTTCGTCATCGGGTTCCATGTGACCTTCGACACAATGCACTTCTCGGGTCTCCTCGGGATGCCGCGGCGCATTTTCACCTATGACGGCGGGCGCGGCTGGGAGACGCTCAACTTCGTCACCACGGTGGGCGCCGTCTTTCAAGCGGTGGCTGTTCTTTTGTTTGCCATCAACGTCGTTCGCTCGGCCAAGAGGGGCAAACTGGCTGGCAATGATCCGTGGGACGCGTGGACCCTTGAATGGACCACGACTTCCCCACCGCCTGTGTACAACTTTGAGGACGTGCCGATCGTTCGCAGTCGCCGCCCGCTGTGGGATCTGAAACATCCCGAAGATCCCGATTGGAAGTACGAGGAAAGCGAGAATTGATTCGATGATCAACGAAGCCTCTTTGCCTTTAGCGCTAGAAGCGCCCGAATGGAAACTACCTTCGAGCCGTAAGGTTGCGGTCGTCTGTCTGGTCCTGACAGAGACTTGCCTGTTCTCGATCTTCGTCGCGGCGTACCTCTTCTATGTTGGCAAGAGCCTAACGGGTCCGTCTCCACGAGAAGTCCTGGAACTGCCCGTACTCTCCACAATATGTCTGCTTTCAAGCAGCATCACGATCGTGTTTGCGGAAGGGGCTTTCAAAAAGGAACGGAAACGTTTGTTCCAGCTTCTCTGGTTGCTCACCCTCGTGCTCGCTGCTGTGTTTCTGACGATGACTGCTATCGAGTGGCACCGCCTGATCTACGAGAAAGGATTGACCATAAGCACCAACCTCTTTGGCACAACGTTCTATTCACTGGTCGGGCTGCACGCCAGCCACGTCATTGTTGGACTTTGCCTTTTGCTGCTGGTCCTAATCTTTAGCCTGACAGGATCTCTGGCACAGATGCATCGCGAGCGCATCCAGATGATCTCGTGGTATTGGCACTTCGTCGACGCTGTGTGGGTCATTGTGTTTACGGTCGTGTATGTGATTGGACGTTGAAGGGTGTGCATGATGTCAGAACAAGAGAGCAGAGTTGGATCCGACGCTATGATCGAAATCCCGGCTTCGACGCCGTGGCCGTTTGTCACGGCTTTCGGTCTAACCCTCATCCTTGCGGGATTAGTGACTAGTCTGGCAGTGAGCGTTGTTGGCCTGGTTGTTCTGTTGGCGGGCGCCGTTGGTTGGTTTCGCAATGTGCTGCCAGTGTCGCAGGAAGAATCAATCAAAGTGTATGGCCCCCTGACAGTGCCTGTTCCACGCTCGTTACGAAAAGTGGACCACCTCCAACCTGGAGCGGAGGGTCATCGTGTCTACATTCCGGTAGAGGTTCATCCGTATTCGGCCGGGTTGTTTGCAGGCGCTGTTGGTGGCGTGGGGATGGCCATCATTGCTTGCCTTTACGGATTGCTGGCACACGGAAGCATCTGGTATCCGGTCAACCTTCTTGCGGCTGCGGCGCTGCCATCCCTGGCCAACGCCGGGCCAGAAGTGCTGAAGGCTTTTCACGTGTCGGGATTCATGGTCGCGCTGTTGAGTCACGCCCTCATCTCCTTGTTCGTGGGCTTACTCTTTGCGGTGATATTACCGATGATGCCATCACGCTTCACCGCATTTTGGGGAAGCTTTCTGGCGCCTGTTTTGTGGACCGCACTAATCGCCTCGACTCTAAAGCTTATTAATCCCGCACTTAACTCGGAGATCGCATGGGGTTGGTTCATTGCTTCGCAGATCGCTTACGGCTTGATTACCGGTTACATCGTCGCGCATTCGAAATGGGTGGAAACCTCACAAGCCTGGCCGCTCGCGGCACGGGCTGGCCTGGAAGCACCCGGTTTAATGCCGAGGGAGGAGGAGTAATGATGAAGATATTCCTCGCGCAAAGGCGCAAAGACGCAAAGCGCTACCGCGTTTCTAAAAGGCTCTTTTTGCGTCTTTGCGCCTTTGCGCGAGAAATATCTTGTTCGCTAGCAACGCTTGTCGTGGTCTCTCTATTGACGGGTTGCAATGTGCAGCTACCAGGTAAGCCAACAGAAGCTGAAAGATGGCGCGCGCCGGAAGACGTATCCGACTTCAACGAACTCTACACAACCAATTGCGCAGGTTGTCATGGCACTGGCGGTACGTTAGGCGCCGCTCGTCCACTTAACGATCCGCTCTACCTGTCTTTCGTCCCTGATGACGCGCTCAGGCAAGTGATTTCGCAAGGTCAGCCTAGCACAAACATGCCCGCATTCTCTCAGAAGGCTGGGGGCGTACTCACAGATCGTCAGATCGATTTGCTCGTTGCTGGAATGCGAGCGTCGTGGTCCAGGCCGAATGATTTCAGCGGCGTAGCGGTTCCCGTGTACAGCGCTTCCGGAGTTGGTGATGCTGCAAGTGGTGCGCGTGCTTATCAAACGTACTGTGCTAGTTGTCATGGTCCAGGCGGATCGGGCGGATCAGCAGGTTCAATCGTGGATCCGAACTTCCTGAATCTGGTGAGCAATCAAGGTTTGCGTACAACGGTTGTGGTCGGCCGTTCCGATTTAGGAAAACCTGATTGGCGTTCGAATCTCGCCGGCCACCCAATGTCGCCGCAAGAGATCGACTCGGTTGTTACCTGGCTCGCGGCGCGCCGAAAAAACTGATGGAGGCAGAAAGATAATGGCAGTGAGAGAGCTTGACACGCAGGTAAAAGAAACTCCGGGAGTGCTGCACAAAGAGCTACCAAGACGCGCTTTCTTACTAAAGCTCGGCTTCCTTCTGAACGGTATTGCCGGCGTGTTCGTGGGTGTGCCGGTGCTCGGTTATCTGTCCTCCAGCTTTCGAACGACTGGCCCATTCAAGTCGTGGATTACGCTTGGCCCAATTGGCAGTTTCCCGGAGAACCAGACGCGCCTCGCGAAATACCAGAACCCCAATACGCGACCCTGGGACGGACAGACAACCAATATCCCATGCTGGGTAAGACGCATGGAGGGAGATAAGTTTCAAATCTTCGCCATCAACTGCACGCATCTCGGTTGTCCGGTGCGCTGGTTTCAGGAATCGCATCTGTTCATGTGTCCGTGTCATGGCGGTGCTTTCTATGAAGATGGTTCACACGCATCGGGACCGCCGCCGCGCAGGCTTTACGAATACAAATACAAAATCGAGAACGGTCAATTGTGGGTTGAAGGAGGTCAGCTCCCGACGCTGTCCCAACCGGTGTGAGTTAGGGTGATGAGTATGATTAAGAACCTCAGAAATGTCGCGCTCTGGATTGATGAGCGTCTCTACATCAGCAGGATCTTCGCTGCAACGGCGGGCCACACTGTACCGCGGAGCTCCTCCAGTTGGTTCTATGTGTTTGGCAGTGGGACGCTCCTCTGTTTCATGGTCCAGATTGTCACCGGTATCTGTCTCGCATTGGTGTATCAGCCCACGGCGGGCCAGGCTTACGCCAGTCTTGAATACTTGAACTATCAACAGACATTAGGTTGGTTTCTCCGCGCGATGCATAACTGGGGATCGAATTTCATGGTCGCGATTATGCTTCTGCACCTCGCCCAGGTCTTTCTTTTCGGCGCCTTCAAATACCCACGCGAGTTAACCTGGATCTCCGGCGTGGTGCTGCTGCTGTGCACACTCGGGATGGCCTTCACCGGACAGATTCTCCGTTTCGACCAGGATGCCTATTGGGGCCTCGGGATCGGAGCAGCGATGGCCGGGCGCGTGCCGCTGCTTGGACCAGCCATTGTCCACATGATGCTTGGTGGTCCCATCATCGCAGGCGAAACATTGTCGCGCTTCTTCACTCTCCACGTCTTCGTCATCCCCGGCACGATCCTCGCCATAGTTTCCCTGCACCTGAGATTAGTCCTTACGAAGGGGATCAATGAGTATCCCGTTCCCGGCAAGCCAGTAGTGAAAGAGACATATATAAAGGACTACGAAGAGGGGCTGAAA
>DATNJO010001139.1:0-11363 GCA_035603895.1 Pyrinomonadaceae bacterium | reverse complement strand
ATGAAATCCGTTTCTTCGATCCCCACCGTTTCTACGTCGACGCTGGTGAACTCCCATTGCTTGAAAACTTCGGCATACGCAGAAAAATCTTTCGCGTAGTTGATCCTCGTGTAGGTGCCAAACGGCACGTTGAACCCGCCGCCTTTGTTGAAACGGCAAAGGCCGTTGAAGCACGTGCGATTCAGATAGTAGAACAACTCGGCGGCTTCGCTGCTCTTTGCGCCGCCATTCTGAATCAATTTATTGAAGCGCTCGCGATGCTTGTAGAAGAGTCGTTCGTTGTAGCGCATCTTGATCTGCGGTTGCAGGCCGTTCTGCAGATGACGATAGAAATTGATGAGATGCGGATTGATGTCGTTGAGCAATGCGCTTTCTGGTTGCAGTCCGAGAACGACCGCGAGCCCGCCGCAAAACGGCTCGACATAACGGCGATCGGAATGTCTTTCCCAGATCGGCTTCAAATGCGGCACGAGCCAGCGCTTGCCGCCCGCCCATTTCAACGGAGGCTTGAGAGTCATGAGTATGTCGCGCCTCGCGAACCGAGTTTTCGCCAGAGCGCAACGCTGTAAACTTTCGAGAGACGCAGCGGGCGATAGGCGTAGTAAAGCGAGTGCAGGGAAGGCGGAAGATTTAGTGTCTGCCAGTCGGTGAATGTGGGGACGAAGATCGCGCGCAGCGCGGAGATGAGTGCGTCGCGTTTGCGGTCCATGATCTTGAGGTTGTAAAGGTTTGTTTCCGTGGATTCGGCGTAGCGGGGCTCGTCGAAGATGTTTGTCAAAATCTCGCCGGAAAGTTTTTTCATCGACCCGTCGCGATCGATAGTCGTCAACACTTCACCGGGAATATCCACTTCTGAAACTCTTTCAGCCAGATGCAGCCCCAGCGCCAACATGCGCGTCGCGTGAGCCTTCGCAGCGCGTTCGATTACAGCCGGCCACGCGATCGATTCAGCGGCGCGGATCAACTCACCGAGCGAACTGATCCATTCAAGTCCGCGCCAGAGATGCTTCGCGCCGTGCATCGAGAGATAGAGAATCAGGTCCTCCGTGGCGAGTGTCTTGATCTTCGCACCGGCGATCTCCACCGACTGTAAGCGCGACATCACCTCGTCCGTTTCCAACTTGAATACAAAACTTTTCGGCGCGAGTGCCCAATGCAGATCGACGATGGTGAACCACTCGTCGCGCATGAATTGTAGCTCGCAGTGATGATTCAGGTGTGATTCCAACGAGCGCGGCGTCAGCTTCGGATTCATTTCGTAACCCAGCGACTCCAGCAATTGCCTCCCGCGGTCGAAGTCTTGCGGCGCGATCAGCGCGTCGATATCGCCGGCCGCGCGCAAAGCGATCTCGCCGTACGCCATTTGGGAAAGTAAGGCGCCTTTGAAGATAGCGATCAGGATGTTGTTTTCTGCAAATAGTTTGCAAAGGGTCAATTGTCTTCCGGCGAGGTGCAGCATGTTCTGCGAGTTGGCGACTGTTTCGCGTTTCAAGCGCGAAAGAAAATGGCCGGGGAGGATGTCGCTTGCTGATTGAGTTAAGTGTTTTTGCAGCAGCGGGAGCAGTCCATGAGCTTGAGCTTTGCTGAAAAGATAATCGAAGTCGAGAGGTTGGTTTGCGAGACGGCGCAACTCCGCACGCTGATCGTCACGAAGCTCGCGCCGTGCGATACAGAGAAGTAGTTGATTTTCCATGTTTAAATCAGCCACGGATTACACGGATTGCACAGATACCATCTGCCGTGACCACGACTCAGCGTAAATACCACTTTGTGTCAGCAAGAGTTGATGACTGCCTGACTCCACAACTCGCCCCTGATCCATCACGTGAATCACGTCCGCGTGCATTGCCGTTGTAAATCTATGCGTGATGATGATTGATGTTCGACCGGCGGCGAGTTCGCGGAAGCGGCCGAGCCAATCCGCTTCGGCCCACGGGTCGAGTGCGCTCGTGGGCTCGTCGAGAATGATGATCGGCGCGCGTCTCAAAAACGCGCGCGCGAGCGCGATGCGTTGCCACTCGCCCACGCTCAGTTCTGTACCACCCGCGAACCAACGACCGAGCAGTGTTTGCTCCTGCTGAGACAGACGCGCGACGATCTCTTCTGCGCCGGCCGCGCGAATTGCTTCTTCAACTTCAGCATCAGATGATTGCAACCCCGGATCGCCGTAGCTGATATTCTCACGCACGGTCGCGTTGTAATGAGTTGGTTGCTGAAACAGCACGGTAATCAGCCGTCGCAGATTCTCGACCGGAATCTCTCTCAAGTCGCGGCCGTCAATTTCTATGCGGCCATTGTCAGGGTCATAAAAACGGCAAAGCAACTTGAGCAACGTGCTCTTTCCCGCGCCGTTCGGACCGACGATAGCCACAATCTTTCCCTTTGGAATCGTGATCGTGAAATCATCCAGCGCCTTGCCCGTGGCGTCGGGATAACTGAACGATACGTCTTTAAAACTGATACCCAATTCGACGTCGCTTATCGTGTGCCGGCCGTCACTGACCAGCGGTTTGAGCGCGAGAAACTCAAACAGATTGCTGAGAAACAGACTGTTCGAATAGATCTGACCCGCGTTCTCCAATAACGTTCGCATCAGCCCCTGGCCCTGATTGAAAGCTACGTAAATGAGGGCCAACTCTCCCAGCGTCACCAGGCCGTGCAATGCTTGCCACACCATCCAGCCAAGCGCCGCGCCCATCACGATCAGCGCGAGCAAACTTGCTGCGAGTTCGGCGAGACCCTGTCTGCGTGTTAAGTGCTGACGCTCGCCGCGCAATCGTGTTCGCAAACCCTCGTGTAACGACAGAAAATATTTCCCAAGTCCGAAGAGCCTGATCTCGGCGGCCGCTTCTGCGGCGGTCATGAGCCAGTCGTAATACCAAACGCGCCGATCGTCGGCAGTGGTGCGCTGCCGCCACTCATACTCCGCCACAGCGTAATGAACGACGACATAAAAAGCCGGCAGCGTACTGAGCAACAACGCCAACGCGAGCCATGGCCCAAGCGGAATGAGGATCGCGCCCATCGCAACCAGCGTGATGCTGTTTTGCAACAGCGCCCCGAGGTTACCCAGCAGCGCGACAGGCCGGTAACGAGCCTCAACTCTCGCGCGATGCAAATGATCGTAGTAATCGGAAAGCTCGTAGAACGCGAGGTCTACAGTTACTGATTTCTTGTGAACGAGCGAAGTGATGTGGTCCTGCAATAACTCCGCCTGCACTTCGCGAACCCAATTGATGGCGTTACGAACGACTTCCATCAACAGCAACACGCCACCAAGCAGCAACAACCGTACGACGACAGGCCGCATCGCGACGGATGAACTGTCACTCTTCAGCGCGTCCACAACACTATCGACCACCATCTTGGTCAAATAAACGGTCGCCGCCGGCAAAATGCCCTGAAAGACTAACAACACAAGCCAAGCGATGGTCCAGGGACGCGCAACTTCCCAAACCAGCGCCAGCGCGCGCGGCAAGTTTGGCAACTGCGCGAGCGCCTTGCGCAGTTTGGCGGAAAGAATCTGTAAACCGGAACTAGCCACTGTATTTTTCAGATATCTCGGTAACGAGATCGAGCGCGTCGTTTTGGTTGCGAAACCCTGACGAAAACTGCGTCAACAGTTCGGCGGCGATTTGTTCGTTGGAATTGCTCCCGTCCATTTTTGAAAGTACGAAGCTCGCGATTGCGCCTTCTTCGGTGACCTGCGGAACGTAAGTGCCGGCACGTTTACGCACTTGCGCCGCGGATAACGGAGTGCCAACCATAGTCGATTGTTTGAACTGTGACTTTATTTTGTCCTCCGATACCAAAGTCGTGTCCCAACGCCAAACATAATCATCTCTAATCAAGCGCGCCTCTAAACGAACGTCGATTCGATCCCCGGCCGCGACGTCGAGAGGTTGCTGAAACGGGAAAAACCCCTGGCCGTAAATCAACTCCGCTCCGCCCGGCGCATTCGAAAACCCAACGCCGCTGATTAACTCAGTATCGAACCAAAGAGACAAACCATGAGCCATTCCCTTACGAGCGACGGGCAGAGATATGTTCTGGCAAACGTTCACCTCTTCGGTTCGCTGATAATCGAGCTCGTGCCAGAGGACGGGTTGGCCCAACAGGTCTTCCTGCCGTACGCGGAGTTTAGTCCAGTAATTAACCACGAAGTTGCGTCCTGAATTCAACGCGAAGCCGTTTCCATTCGCTTCCCATGGACCAACGATCTCGGCATAACGCGCCGGAACCTCAACCACCGCTGCCCAAAGCCTATCGAGCCGCGGAATCAGGACTCCACCAGGCCGCAAGAACCGCGATCTCGCGTCGATGATTGAAGTGATACTTTGCTCGAACCACGGCAGCACTCCGCGCAGATCTGAAACGATTACGTCCGCCTGCTCCGGAAGCGTGACTTTCGTCGAGAGCTCCTGAATAAACTCGATGCGATCGTTGAACCCATACTCACGAGCCGCATCGCGGCCAACTTGAATGGCATTGCTTGGCTCGATCGCAAACACACGCCGAGCCCCTAACCTGCACGCCAGTATCGCGAAGAATCCGGGACCGCTACCCAGATCGACGACGACGGAATCCGGTTTGATCGCATGACGCAGAGCCGAGACATACGCATCCATACGCGGCGTGTCTGCGATCATTTTGCCGTAGGCGGAGAGGTTATACATGCTCGAGAATCGTCTGGCACAACTCACCGATGCGCGCGGGATCCGAATGCGACGTCACTCTTCTGACAGGAACTGCATTCAGCACACGGTGCAGGAATTTAAACTCTCGCCCGCGCATCTCCGCGTCCATCAGATACGCAGCATAAGTGTTCGCGACGAGTGAGATCAGTTTTTCAGCCGGGGAAAGATCCTGCACGAATGGCGCCGCAGGATCGTCTGTTCGTTCTGCCAAGAGGTAAATCGCGGCCAAAGGAAGGGGAGACGTTTGAAACTCATATTTGTCCTGCGTCAGATCGAGATAACACTTGTCCCAAGTTGGAGTGAGTTTCGGCAAGCTCGCGTCGCTACCGTACAGCGCTGCAACTGAAGAAGGCCACAACCTGATCGACGGGTATCCGGGTTGGACCAAAAATTCCGTGCCGTGATCCCGAAGCGTCACTACGTCTTCAGCGAGCACGCAGTAACCTCGTTCAGCAAACGCAGCCGCCGTCGTAGACTTGCCCGAACCAGCAGGACCCATGATCGCAATCGCACGATCGCCTACAGCAATCGCGCACGCGTGCAGCGAGATGAATCCCCTCAATAGCAACGCGAACCCCATAACCGGACCGAGGAGATACGTGGCGGTGTCTTCCAACGTTAACGTGTCGGCAGGCCACGTGGCCCAGATCTGCTTTCCGCGATCGTCGATCAGAAACTGCGTACCGTCGGCGTATTCGAGTTGATAATGATCGGCGAGTTTCCAAGCCACGAGAGTAGGCTTTTCCCCCGGTGTGTGCTCGGGATGGGCGTACCACAGTTTTTTGGTGAGCGAGGGCTGCTGAAACCACGACGGCATGCAGCCGAACTCGATCTCAACATCTGGCGTTACCGATTGCTGGTTCGATAAGAGAAGTCCGGGGACACTTTCGTTCAGATGGACGCGGAGGCCATAGATAAGTGAGTAATATCCCACCGCCAAGTCTCAGCCGGTTTTGTCTTTTCCGGCACCGCCGTCGTTTTTTCCATTAATTCCGCCGAGAGCCCTGGTGATCTCGCGAAGGTTGCCGTAATGCACAAGCTTCGGAGCCAGGTAAAGTTTCCTGGAACGATCGGTTTGCGGGGTCTCGGTGGGCGTATGGTCAAATGCCATTCGTCTGCTCCATTGAGAGGGAGTGAATCAGCCATTGGTTAAGGCTGAAAGGTCTCACATTGATCGACAACTGATTGCTGTTAACTTCTTCCGCAACCCTGGGAATAGATGTGCGATCGACGTAAGACAAAAGTGCGGCGACAGGTTGAAACTCGTCAATGCTCTGAAACTTCTTAGTGTGGCTCAAATGTAATCCCGGATCACTCGCCAGCGGTGATTTCGGACGTGATAGTACTGCATTCGGCAAAGTTCCGGCCATCGCTTTGCGCAGTATCGTTTTTTCGAGCATCCACGGGACCACTGGTAACGAGAGAAGATATTCTACCATTCGCACGTCAATTAAGGGATGTCGAACTTCGAGCGGCACCAACGTTGTTCCGGCATCATAATTCGCGAAAAGCAGATCCCAACTCGGAGAGTTAAGAGTGCTGAAAGCGCGCGGTCGCAGTGGATGAGCTGTTGGAACTTCGGTGTTGACCTGTCGCCAGCGCTCGTCGAGCTTCAGTCGCTTCGAAAATTCCTGATTCAACCAGACGGGAAAGGGTCGTCTATTCCAATGTGGATTTCGCCAGCGTTGCCATTGGGTTCTGATTCCTATCGGTGGCGGGCTGCGCTGAGCATAGACGTACCTGGTCATGTCGAGCAGCAACCGCGGGACGTTTCCTTTTTTCAACGACGCGACAAACGAGTGCTTTGGAGTTTCGTTCAGGAACGTATCGCCATCCCAACCCGTCAACGCTACTCTCGCGCTGGACGCAAGGCTGCGTAACAATTCTTTAGAGACAGCATAAAGCGGCTCAACGTCGAAGGGTTCGGGCGCCACACCAACATCTCGACCATCGTCCTGCTCGTTGATCTTGTTTCCTTCAAGAAGCTGCAACGGAATGTTCAGCGCGTCAGCCACGAGAGCGGCGTACTTACGTTCTTCATCCACAAAGATCGCGTCGTAAACAACGCAACAACCGCTCAATTCGAGTGGCGTGGAATCTCGCGACTGCGTGGCCACTGCTGCCACTGCCGACGAATCAAGCCCGCCACTGAGTGAGATTCCCACGCGTTCGGTGCGGAGTCGATCGGCAACCGACGCGTTCAGTAACTCCTGAAACCGTTCGATGTAATCACGATCGCGTCGGTAGCGCGTCGTTGAAGCCGTTGGTGTCCAGTATTCACGCAGACGAACACCTTCGGCGGAAACGGAAAGAGCGTGAGCGCGGGGCAGTCGTTTGATATCCGCGAACGTAGTGGTCTCTTTCTCCTGGTTCTGACCAAAAAGGAGAAAGTCGCCGATCGCCAGTTCGTTGAGGTTGTTTGAGACTCGCGGATGCAGTCGAAGACAGTGCAGCGTGTTACTGAAGACAAAGCAATCGGCACTGACGCTGTAATACAACTGTCGAATGCCGAGTTGATCGCGCGCACAGAAAAGGCGTTGCTGCGTGGCGTCCCAGATCGCAAAAGCAAAATCTCCGAGCAGGTATTTAACGCAGTCGTCTGCCCACGCTGCGTAAGCGTGCAGGATCAGCTCCGCATCGTTGGGTGCTCGAGGAGCATCGTCGAGTGTGCGCACGGGCGCGCCGAGTTTGTCTTCCAGCCTGGCGACCAGTTCACGACGCGCATCGAGCCTGACGTCTGCGGTAAGCCAGAGCTTTTGATCGAGAGTTAACGGTTGTTGTTCGGTAGCGGCTTCAACGGTCGTACAAAACATCGCGTGTCCAAAAGCGACGTTACCGTTGATTTGGACGTCCAGCGCGTCAGGCCCACGAAAGGACAGGAAACTCGTCATTCGCGAGATCAATTGCCGATCGACTGGCGTTCCATCGCGATTGAGAATGCCGACTATGCCACTCATGAGTGATTAAGCCGGGATTGAATAACGTTCAGGGTTGCGACCTCTGTTTCATGCCAGTGCCGCCATCGAGCATGCCCGCATTGCCGACGTTTTGAGTTATTTCGCGGATGTTTCCGTAAGTAACAAGTTTAGGGTGATGGAAAGGTTTTTTCTTTTTGTCTGTGCCAGGAGTTTTCTGAGAGGGGTTGGATGTCATGTTGCTCCTTCGATTTTGATAAGGCCCTGTGTCGCGAGCTGGTCGATCAGCGACAGCAAATCCTTCCGGAGCACTACTTCGTCAACTTCATATTCCTCAAGCAGCAGCTTGTAAGCAGCTTCGATAGAATCGGAGGTCGACAGGACCGAGAGTATCCGAGTGCCGACATCGTCCAGACCGAAGTAGCGTTCATTCTCCAACTTGAGCAGGACCGACTCTTCTTGCAGGTTTGAGATCAGCACGTCGTCTGGGACACGCACGCGATCCGAGAAGGAGATTTGCATTGCAGAACCTTAGAAAGAAAGGTGCGCTTAGTCAAGAAAAAGAATAGGTCTTAAAAGAATAGGTCCTATAGGACTTATAGGACCTATAATGCGCGGCCATGCGCTGCTTAATCCTGCTTCTGATCATTCTTTTTGTTTGCCCGCTCCAGGCACAAACGGACCTCAGCAAAGAACCCACGCTCTACGTCGTTGCTTACGCACATCTCGACACGCAGTGGCGTTGGGAATACCCGCGCGTGATCAATGACTACATTCCGAAGACGATGCACGACAACTTCGCGCTCTTCGAGAAGTATCCGCATTACGTCTTCAACTTCAGCGGTGCTAATCGCTATCGCATGATGAAGGAATACTGGCCCGCCGATTACGCGCGCGTGAAGCAATACGTCGCTGCCGGCCGTTGGTTTCCGGCGGGCTCGTCGATGGAAGAGAGCGACGTCAACGCGCCGTCGGCCGAGTCGATCTTTCGCCAGATTCTTTATGGCAATCAATTCTTTCGACGTGAGTTTGGCAAGACGAGCGCGGAATACATGCTGCCCGATTGCTTTGGCTTTCCTGCTTCGTTGCCGAGCATCCTGGCCCACGCGGGAATCAAAGGCTTCTCGACGCAGAAGTTGACGTGGAACTCCGCGAACGGGATTCCATTCAACGTTGGTTGGTGGCAGGGACCGGATGGCCGCGGCGTGATCGCTGCACTCAACCCGGGTAGCTATGGCGGACAAGTTAGAGAAGACATCAGTCGTAGTCCGGCGATCGCGAATCCCAACGCGCGCAACAATCCGGTTGATTGGCCGGCGAGAGTTCAGCGCAATGGCAAAGTAAGCGGACTGTTCACTGACTATCATTACTACGGCACCGGCGACACAGGCGGTTCGCCGCGTGAAGATTCCGTGCGCATGATGGAAACGATTGTTTCGGGCAATGATGGACCGTTGAAGGTCGTCTCGTCGACTGCTGAAGAGATGTTTCAGAATATACGTCCCGATCAGCTTAAAGGTCTGCCACGTTATGAAGGAGATCTTTTGTTGACGGATCATTCCGCGGGTTCGATCACGTCGCAGAGTTATCAGAAATATTGGAATCGTCAGAACGAACTGCTGGCTGATGCGGCTGAGAAGGCATCCGTCGGTGCGGCGTGGCTGAGTGTGCGTGCGTATCCGCAGGAGCGGCTGAATCATGCGTGGACGCTTGTGATGGGTGGGCAGTTTCACGACATTCTGCCGGGAACAGCGACGCCAAAGGCGTTCGAGTTTTCTTGGAATGACGATTTGATTGCGTTGAATCAGTTTGCGAGTGTGTTGACGAGCGCGACGGAAGGCATTGCGGCTGGATTGGACACGCAGACTTCAGGTGCGGCGATCGTTGTTTACAATCCGCTGAATATTGAGCGTGAAGATGTTGTTGAGGCAACAGTTCCTGTTCACAGTGGGCCAGTTAGAGTTGTTGGACCAGACGGACGTGAAGTTCCGGCGCAAATTGTTGGTGAGAGGTTGCTGTTTTTGGCAAAAGTTGGCTCGGTGGGTTACGCGGTCTACGACGTGAAACAGGGATTAGGCCGTGACACGACAAAAGCGACAAGCTTAAAAGTTACGGATTCGTCGCTTGAAAATGAACGTTACCGGGTGGAACTGAATCGCGATGGTGATGTCGCAAGGATCTTTGATAAGAAATTGAATCGCGAATTGCTCGAAGCCCCACTGCGACTCGCGATCAAGAACGACACGCCTGCGCAGTGGCCTGCGTGGAACATGGATTGGACGGACCAGCAGAAAGCGCCGCGTGCTTACGTCAGTGGACCTGCGAAGATTCATGTCGTCGAGAATGGTCCGGTGCGCGTCGCGATCGAAGTGGTGCGCGAGACTGAAGGTTCGAAGTTTCAACAGACAGTGCGACTATCAGCCGGCGATGCGGGGAATCGCGTCGAGTTTGGCAACGTGATCGAGTGGAAGACGAGCAACGCGAACCTCAAAGCCACGTTTCCGCTCACTGCTGCAAATGCGAAAGCGACGTACAACTGGGACATCGGCACGATCGAACGCGGCAACAACGACGAGCGAAAGTTTGAAGTGCCGTCGCATCAATGGTTCGACCTCACGGATAAAAGCGGTGCGTTTGGTGTCACGATTCTTTCCGACTGCAAGTACGGTTCTGACAAACTCGACGACAAGACCCTTCGCTTAACGCTGTTGCGTTCGCCTGGCATCGGCCCACGCGCAGGCTACGCGGATCAGTCGACGCAGGACTGGGGCCGTCATGAATTTGTTTACGGTCTTGCGTCTCACGGCGGCGACTGGCGCCGGGACCAAACAGACTGGCACGCGCAGCGTCTGAATCAACCGCTCATTGCCTTCGAGAGTTCAAAACATCCCGGACGTTTAGGGAAGAAATTTTTGATCCTTAATTTGAATACGGATCGTGTGCGCGTGCTCGCGCTGAAGAAAGCGGAAGAAACGGACGAAGTAATCGTGCGCATCGTTGAGCTCGACGGCCGCGGCGCGCCGGACGTGCGAGTCACATTTCCGGCTCCGGTGATAGCCGCTCGTGAAGTTAACGCTCAGGAGTTGCCGGTCGGAAAAGCAACAATCGTAAAAGGTCAGTTAATAACTAGTCTTAGCAAATTTCAACCACGCACGTTTGCCGTAAGACTTGCGCCACCATCACTTAAAATCCGTCCTCCGCAATCGCGCCCAATTCCTTTGTCATACGATCTCGCAGTGGCGACCGCTAACGGGGAAAGAATAAAAGCCGGATTTGACGGTGAAGGCGCTGCGTTGCCAGCCGAAATGCTGCCGCGCGAAATCTCATACAGCAGCATCACGTTTCGCATGGCGAGTGGAAACGCAAACGCGTTGGTACCGCGCGGACAAAGCATCTCGATTCCTCCCGGAGTGCGCAGATTGTATGTTCTTGCAGCGTCGAGAGGAGCGGATGAAAGAATAAGCTTGCGGGTCGGCAGCGAATCGCAAGACGTGACGATCCAAAGTTGGAACGGTTTCATCGGACAATGGGACAACCGGCAGTGGAAACGAGCTGAAGTCCAGGTGCCTCCACGCACGCCACCACCCGACGTTCCTCCCGACATCGCCGCGGTTCTGCAACGTTCGCGCACGCGCGTCGATCCTTACGGCCAGATGATCGGCATCTTGCCCGGTTTCATCAAGCGTGCGCCGCTTGCATGGTTCGCGTCGCACCATCACACTGCGGCCGGCACGAATGAGGCGTATGCTTA
>DATNJO010001138.1:0-4077 GCA_035603895.1 Pyrinomonadaceae bacterium | reverse complement strand
ACTGGATTCTTCAACAAGCCAGCACCGGTCCAACAACCTCCGGTAACTGCGGCTCCACCCGCTGCGAGAACGGTTCAAAAAGGAACGCCGGTTGTCGGTAAAGAACTCGAAGGTAAGGTGCGCTCGTTACCGAACGCAGAGGCTCCACTCAAGGGTCAGGAAGCGATTCCCGGCACGGTGGTTGTCCGCGTCACTGTTGATAGGACCGGACAAGTCACGAAGGCCCAAGCTTCCGGCGCCGACTGGCTACTACGCGGCGCGGCCAGCGAAGCCGCAATGAAATCAACTTTCGCGCCCGAAAAACTGCGCCGCCGCACGACCGGAGGAACGATCACCTACACCTTCGAACCATAGTGCTTAATTCGGAGCGCGGGCGGCTCGCCCGCAGCTTCAGGGCCTTGCGCCTCGTGACCTACTGCGGGCGAGCCGCCTGCGCTCCGAATTAGGGGACCCTGCTTCTCGCTGTTATCGCTTTATTCGACAGTCACCATCTGTTTGCAACCTACATGGACCACGTTGGTAGAAGAATAGCTGTCATCTTCCGCAATAATTAGTTTCCCCGCATTTCAAACAAGGAGGGTGCGACGAGTGTCCCCCGCCAGTCGAAGAGCCAATCTGCCGTCGAGTCGTCGCCGCCAGCCGCTAGCTCGCCGGTGACTGACGTTGCGCAGGACGCGCAGATTGGCCGTTCGGCGTATTCCACCGGGGAGGCATTATGGACAGGATTTTCAGAATGAACAGGATGTCAGTTGTTGGTTGACTCTTGTGAATTCTGAAATCCTGTCTTCAGGTAACGATCGACGAAATCAAGAATCGCCTTGTAAGCACGAATCTCGTTGGCTTTCTTCGTGAAGCCGTGGCCCTCGTTGTCGAAAAGAACATATTCGACTACGCCGTTGCGCTTCTTGATGTTATCGACGATCTCGTCTGACTCCGGTTTGATCACGCGCGGATCGTTGGCGCCCTGCAAAACAATCAACGGCTTCACGATCTTGTCCGCGTGAAACAGCGGCGACACCGCGCGCAGGTTCTCGAGATCCGTGTTTGGATCGCCGATCTCTTTGTAGAGCGATTTGCGGAACGATTCCCAGTAAGGCGGGATCGATTGCAGCGTGCGCACCCAATTTGAGACGCCAAACAGATCGACACCAACGGCAAACTCCTCGGGCTTGAACGCGAGTGCCGCGAGGACCATGTAACCGCCGTAAGAACCACCCATGATTCCGATCTTCTTTTCGTCGACGTAGCCGAGCGAAGCGAGATACTTCTTCGCTTCCACGCAATCCCACAACGGTTCGCGTCCGTGCTTGCCGTCGTCGGCGGCAAAGAAGGTCTTGCCATAACCGCTCGAGCCGCGATTGTTAACGCCGAGAATCACATAACCGTGGTTCACCAGATACTGGACCACCGGACTGTAACCGACGCGCGTCTGGCCGCCTGGTCCACCGTGAATGAGTAACAAAGCCGGAACTTTGTTTTGCGCACTTGCATTCTTCGGCTTGTAAAGAATTGAAGGAACGTCGACGCCGTCAAACGACTTGTAACGAATCACCTGCGAATCAACCAGATCGCCGGGATTGATCTCGGGATTCAAACTGTCAGTCAGCTTGGTCGCTTTCTTCGTGGCGAAGTTGTAGATGTAAAGATTGCTCGGACTGCGATCGCCGTTGAGATAAAACGCCATCAACTTCTCACTCGGTGAGATGTTCACGCCGGTGATGTCCGCGTTCGGCAGTTTGGGCAAGTCGACAAGTTTTCCAGTCGCTTGCTCGTAGATCTTGATCTTCGTGCGCGCGTCTTCGTTGATTGCCGTGACGCGATACTTTCCGTTGCGCGAAAAGTATGTGTAAGAGAAATCCCACGGCGCTTTCTCGACGACTTCGGTTTTGCCGGTCGCGAGGTTGTAGCGAGAGACATACCTGAACTCACTGCCTCCGTCAGTGAGGAAATAGAGCGACTTCGAGTCGACGTCGAATGTCTGCGCGCTGTTCGCCACGTCGCCAGTGTGTGCAGTGATGTTCTTCAGTTCTTTCGTGGCGACGTTGTAGAGATAAACGTCAGAGTCTGCCGGCGAACCGCCACTCTTTTCAAACGCAATGAGCTTTTTGTCGTTGGAGATGTCGCCAAAATCGAGACCAGTCTCGTCTTTGTAAACCATCGACGCTTTGAACGTGTCGATGGGCATTTCGTAGATGTCAAAAAAGCGCGGGTCGCGTTCGTTGGTCGAGAAGAAGAACGACTTGCGATCGTGACTCCAGCCGAGAAAGTTTGCTTTAGTTTTCTCGCCGGGCGTCAGATCGCGCTCCGTGCCGTTTAACTCGCGCAGATAGAGGTGGCTGTTCTCGTTGCCACCGCGATCGTACGTGTAGAGAATGCGCGTGTCGTTCGGAAAATAGGAGACGGCAAACGTGCTCTCTTTCGTCGAGTTTGTCAGTTGTGCGGCCTGGCCGCCCGTGACCGCAACGGAGTAAACGTTGAAAATCCCTGACTTGTTACTGTGAAACAGAATCGACTTTTCGTCCGCGGAGAACGAGCTGCCGCCGATCCTGACGGTGTTCATAAATTGCTCGATCGTGTACTGCTTTACCGATCCCTGCGCGAAGGCGACCGGAGCACTGAGTACGAGGAGCACAAAAAGGGCGAGTCTTTGGACACGGATCATCGGGTACATCCCCTTTCATTTAGCCGGGATTGATTTTGCGTGGTAAAGTAACCCCAATTTAGCAGTAAAGCCAAGATGTCCCAAGAACCTCAAGAACATCTGTTCCTCAAGTGCCTCCTCGAAGCCAACGTCGACGGCATCATCGCGTTCGATCGCGACTTCCGTTACACGACCTGGAATCGAGCGATGGAACGTATCTCCGGAGTGAAGCGCGAGGACGTGCTCGGCCGATGCGCGTTCGAGCTTTTTCCCTGTCTGCAAGAGACTGGCGAAGACAAGTTCTACCGCGAAGCACTCGCCGGCCGCAGTGTCGTCGCCGATAATCGCCTGTTCAAGATCGAAGGCAAACAAGGCTACTTCGACGGTTACTACTCACCGCGGCATGACGAAAACGGTGAAGTGATTGGGGGCGTGGCGATCATTCGCGACGTCACCGATCGCAAGGTTGCGGAAGCTTCGACTCTCGACGATCACAAACGCCTGGCTTTCCACGTTGAAAACACACCACTGGCCGTGATCGAGTGGGATAATGAGTTTCGTGTGCTGCGCTGGTCGCCGGCAGCGCAACGTCTCTTCGGTTGGAAAGCCGAAGAAGTACTCGGCAAACACTTCAGCGATTGGAAGTTCGTTGTTCTGGAAGATCTCGAGGTTGTGAACCAGGTCGGGCTACTTCAGAATCAGGGCCAGGAACAAAACAACATCTCGCGCAATCGTAACTACACCAAGCTCGAAAACATTCTTCATTGCGAATGGTACAACTCGGCGCTTTACGACGAACACGGAAAGTTGATCTCGGTGCTTTCGCTCGTGCTCGACGTATCAGTGGCGAAGCGAATCGAAGAAGCGCTGCGCGAGTCAGAAGCGCAATATCGTTTGTTGTTTGAATCAAACCCGCAGGCGATGTGGGTCTACGATCTGTTGACGCTCCGTTTTCTGGCAGTGAACGACGCTGCGATTCGTCACTACGGTTACTCGCGCGATGAGTTTCTCGAAATGACGATCAAAGACATTCGTCCGCCTGAAGACGTGCAGTTGCTGGCTGACTATATCGACTCGGGCAACCCGGAGGTCCATCAAGCCGGAGAGTGGCGGCACCGCAAAAAGGACGGCACGATCATCAACGTCGAGATCACGTCCAATCGGCTGAACTTCGGTGGACGACCGGCGGAGTTTGTCCTGGCCCACGACATCACCGAGCGCAAGAAAGCCGAAACAGCAGTGCGAATCAGCGAAGATCGTTATCGCGATCTCGTCGATAACAGTCACGAACTGATTTGCACTCACGATCTCGACGGCAAGGTGCTTTCCTGCAATCCGTGGGCGGCACGCGTGCTCGGCTATCCCGTGGAAGCGATTGTCGGCATGCAGATTCGCGACAGCCTGTTGCCGGAATACCGCGAGGAGTTTGATAGATA
>DATNJO010001137.1:0-6557 GCA_035603895.1 Pyrinomonadaceae bacterium | reverse complement strand
AGCGTGTTAAGAACTCTCCCGAATTCATGCTCTCTTCGGTTATCTGCGTTGTTGCACGAGGTGCAGCGCCGCTCCGATTCCAGCTCCGAACAACAAACCGTAGACGACTCCGAACAACAACATACCCGCCGGTTCGGAAAGGGAATAGAACAGCGCCGCTCCCAAAAAGTACCCGAGACAGTTTGTTACGAAGAGAACAGCCGAAAGTTTTACCGTCGATCTCAGCGCGCCGAATCCTGCGGCAAACACGATCGCCATCAGAATCGATCCCCCAAGCGAACCAACAAATTCACCCGCCGCGCCGCGCAAGATGAAATACGCAATCATCCACACTGCGGAATAGGCAAAGAAGGCGAGCGCAAACAGAAGATAGAACCTCGGCAAGCGCCAATGATCGACCACGAGTGAACCAAACACCGCACCGCTGAGCAGTATGAACAGCGCAATCCATGCGAGATACGAACCAGGTAATCCGAGATTTTGGTACATCCATCTCTCGGCGAAGGCGACCGTGGCAAACACGCAGAGACTAACCACGCTAAAACCGATTCCTCCCGTCGCGATGGATCGCCCAAGCGAAGGAACGGCGGGCGAAAGATTCAGGTTGTGCTCAGTTTGGTGCATTTTTGCGAGCCGCAGTGGTCCTTTCTACGAAAAGTAGCGCATCAAAACTCCTGGGCGCAGTAATGTCAACTAAAAACTGTTTATCCATATCGTCGCCGAAAAGAGCGCCGATGTTGCGAGATCTGTGAGGCTGACTAAACCACGTCTCAACCGCGCTGGTCTTGGGGATCTTCCGGAGATCGATCGCGAACAACGGAATTCCCGTTGCCGCCAGCGTCGCATCGAGGCTGCCCGCGGGCGCCGGCGAAACAGTGAAATCGTGCAAGCCCTTGTCGCGCTCGATTGCCTGAAATGATCCCTGGTTGAACGCAAAACCAAAAACCACCATTTGGTCCTTAAACATCTCACGCAGCGAAGCGCCCATCGGTCCGCCAAAGCCCGAGGTCGCCACGTGACCATTATGTGCCCAGAGCACGATCTTCGCGCCCGGATTCTGGTCCAGGATCCATTTGACGTTATCGGCCATGCTCCGGTCGCGCGAGATTTCGGTGGTTCGCGATTGGATGGATTGGACCACGACGCGCGCGTTTTGAATGACCCATTCCAGATCGCGATCCACAACTCCTTGTTTTGCATATAAGCTCCGCGATTGCTGAAGGTGCAGCACGACGGCTTGCCAACTCGCGATCGCTACCTTGGGATAAACTCTTTCTACAGTGGCTGGTCCAACGTACTTCATGCGCAGACTCTGCTTGCCGGTATGGAATACGTCGCTATCAATCTGCACCTGGTAATCGTTGCCTGCCTTTGGGGTGTTGAAGCCCACCGGCGTCACAGCTTCAAAATCGAGGGCAACGTTTTCGCTGCCCGGATAAGGAGCACCATCTACTTCGACCTTCAGCGAATCAAACCAGCCTGAACCATTCGCGGGAAAGAGCGCGCCAAAGACAACGTTCGTGGCTTCAGCGGCAACAGGCAATTCAATTTCATAACGTTGCCAATCAGTGGTTCCCGTAACTCCTCTGTCCTGCATATTGTCAAACGCCAGCACGCCAGATGGACCATCGATTCGTAACCACAAACCGGCGAATCCTTGAGTTACTTCGCTGGTCTTGATGTAGCCGCTTAAGCGAACGCGTTTTCCGGCTGCGCCGCCTGCCGGAAACGAGGCGGTCGCCACACCGCCACCGTCAGGGTTTGGTGGCGGCGGCGCATATCTCATCAGCAGACTTTGGTTGCCGGAGTGAGCGATGCGTTTGTCGATTTTCACTTGATGGTTGGCACCGGCGGTATAAAAACCGACTGGCCTGGGCGATTCAAACTCGAAATCGAATTTCGTCTTTTCCAGGTAAGGTGCGTTATCAACTGTTACGCTCAACTCATCAAACCAGGCACTGCCGTCGCCGGAATGGAGCGCGCCAAAGTTGATGTTGGTCGCATCTTTAGGCACCTGAATATCTATTTCGTAGCGCTTCCAATCCGTGGTTCCCCTCGGGCCGCGATCTTCCATGTTGTCAAACGCGAGCACTCCGGATTTGCCGTCGACGCGCCACCAGAGTCCGGCCCATTTGCGCGTGATACCTTGAGTCTTGATGTAGCCGCTGAAGCGTATGCGCTTACCCGCCGCGACTTCGATCGGGAAAGTCGCTGTCGCTAAGCCAAATGGTGGTCCTTCGGGTGCTCGTACTCCTTTTGCTTCTGCGGAAGCTTTGCGCAGAGTTTCCATAAACGCCGCGTCGTACTTCGCGACAAAATCATTCACGATCCCCATCGCGACCGTTGGCGTTTGCATGTCAAAGCCGGTGAACTGGACGCGGCCCTTGCCTGACTTGTTGAACTCGCGCATCCACTTGATCATCTCCAGCACTTCCTGCGTGTCCCAGGTCCAGAAATACATTCCTTTCAGAAGCTTTACCGGGTCTCCGGTGCCATTGAGAACGTAATCGTTCAATCGATACGCTTCCGGCATGTTTGCTTCGATGGAAAAGATCGTGAAACCCATTTCGGAGGCGAGGAATTCCAGCATCCGGTGCTTGAGTTGAAAGAACTCGCGCGAACCGTGAGTCGCTTCGCCAAGCGACACGATTCGAGCGTTGCCGACGATCTTTTTCAGAGGCTGCATGTCGGCAAAACCGTGACCTGCTTCTGGAGTCGTGAGGCGAACAGCGTGAGCTTTAATCCAGTCGACGGCTGGCTGATTGAGTTGTGAAGCAGGTTGGTTGTTTGTCTGACCCGCGGCCGGTTGGATCAAACAACAAGTGAGCAGCAGCATGACGAGCGTTCTTTGCATTCCTGAGTTCCTTTCAAGTGGAGGATCCAGCATGTTCGAAAGTGGGATTCCAAGTCCCGCAAGTGAAACTCCGACAACGCCGTGAACATAAACATTTCTCTCGATTCATGGGCGAAATGTTTGTTCCAACGCTTGGCACAGGCTTTGAGATTACGAGGACCGTCTGAAACCCAAGTCGAGGTACCTCCCGATATGCGCGACTTAATCTACTGTTTCCGGATGCTGCGCAAGCGCCCCTCGTTCACGATCGTTGCGGTGTTGACACTCGCATTGGCTATCGGCGCCAGCACGGCTCTTTTCAGCATCGTCAATGCCGTGGTGCTCAATCCGTTTCCCTACAAAGATCCTTCGCGGTTGTTTATCGTCCGGCAGAGTTTTCCGAAGATCGGCGTGCAGGACGCGTTTCGATCTTCAGGCCCGGAGTTTGTCGACGTTGCGAACAGCGGAGTCTTTGAACGTGTCGCTGCCTTTGAACCCGTGAGTCGTAATCTTACTGGCAGTGACGAGCCGGAGCGAGTCTTCGCGGCAAAGGTCTCAACGGATTTCTTCAACGTGCTTGGCGTTGAACCACTGCTCGGACGCACGATCGCGCCAAACGAACAGGGACCAAACGGAGATCGAGTGCTGGTGATTAGTCACGGCTTGTGGCAGCGGCGGTTCGGCGGCGACAGAGCAGTGGTGGGCCAGAAAGTTTCACTCGACGACGAGCCCTTCACGATCGTCGGCGTTATGCCTCCGCAATTCAGATTTGACGAAGCACAAGCGTGGTTTCCATTTCCGTTTAACTTGCACGAGTCTGCGCGAGGCGGCCGAGTCTACCCGATTGTCGGTCGCATGAGTTCCAGCAACACTGTAGAGCAAGTGAACGCAACACTTGCTAATCTCGCGCGGCAAAACGAGCAGGATTTTGGTAGTACGAACCAGGAATACGCCGGACGGGCGATCTACGTGCAACCTCTCTCCGAGTATTATCTTGGACCAGTGCGCAGGGCCTTGTTCATATTGCTTGGTGCTGTTGCCCTGGTCCTGCTCATTGCCTGCGCCAACGTTGCGAACCTTCTCCTCGCAAGGTCAATGGGCCGTACGCATGAAATCGCCATCCGGCGTGCGATGGGTGCAAGCCGCGCGCGAATTATTCGCCAACTGCTTATTGAGAGCACGGTATTAGCTTTAATGGGTGGCGGTCTTGGACTGCTGATTGCCTCGTGGGGAACACGTTTTCTTTTCAATGTGATTCCTACAGGCACGATTCCCACAGGGATCAACGTCGGGATGAACGTGCAGGTACTACTCTTCACCTTAGCCGTCTCACTCATAACTTCGTTCATCTTCGGTCTCTGGCCCGCGATTCAAGGATCCAGAGCACAAACACGAGAGGCTTTGCAAGCAACGAGTCAACGAACAACCGCGGGCGTTGGTGCTCGACGCGCGCAAAGCGTGCTGGTCGTTGCGGAAGTCGCGCTGTCGCTGATTTTGTTAGTGATGGCGGGGTTGATGATCCGGAGTTTCGCAAAGCTAACGAACATCGATCCGGGAATGAGTACCGCGAACGTTATGACGATGCGTATCAATCGATCGCCGGCGAAGTCGAAAGACGGAGCGCAGAATGCGATCTTCTTTCAAAGCTTGATCGATCGAGTAAAGACGCTGCCTGGGATTGAAGCGGTCGGTGTTGCTTCACACATGCCGTTTGTTTTCACTGAAGAGTTGCCGATCACAGTCGAGAGTGTTGCGAATACCGGAGCACAGACGCAAAGCATTGACACGCGTACTGTCAGTTCCGACTACTTCACGACGATGCAGATTCCCGTGGTTGGTGGACAGGTCTTTTCTCTTGAGGATGGTCCGCAAGCGCCGCCCGTGGTGACGGTTAATCAAGCGATGGTTAACCGCTACTGGCCCAACCAGGATCCAATCGGGAAGAGAATCAAGTTTGGCAACTTCGACTCGAAGAGCCCGTGGTTTACGGTGAAGGGAGTCGTCAAGGATTCAGCTCAATCGGCACTCGATCAGGGAGTCAGACCGGAAATCTATTTTTCGTTGGGCCAGTTGGCCGGACGCTATCGCCGCATGAATCTCGCGGTTCGGACGAGTGTCGATCCGAAGAGCACACTCGCCGCGATTCAGGCCGCGATTCGTGAAGTCGACAAGGACCAGCCGGTCTACCAGGTACAAACGATGGAGGAACTGGTTCGCGATTCCGTTGGTACGCGCCGGTTCGCGTTGACGATTCTGATTCTTTTTGCAGTGCTCGCGCTCGTATTGGCTGTGTCGGGAATTTACGGTGTGATCTCTTACTCCGTTACTCAGCGAACGCCGGAGATCGGGATCAGGATGGCCCTCGGCGCGGAAGGAAAAGACGTGTTACGACTGATGTTGGGCCAATTCATGCGACTGACAGCTTTAGGAGTGGGGCTGGGACTCGTAGGCGCGTATGCGTTGACGCGACTGATGACCAGTTTGTTGTTTGGGGTCACGCCGACTGACGTGCCGACGTTTGTTTTAGTTCCGATCCTTCTATCGCTCGTCGCCCTGGTCGCGTGTCTGATTCCCGCGAGACGAGCGACGCGTGTCGATCCGTTGGTTGCGTTGCGCTACGAATAGGTTGGGCGATCACCATCCGGTGGCGAATAAACCTCGCGCGGCCTTTAGTCCGCACTTCTGATACTTATTGTAGGCGTCGGCCGCGCGCAGTCGGATCTGTTCGTCACTCTCTTTTCTCATCCAGCCGTCGATTGCGGCCGATAAGACGTACGCCTCGGGCGCCATTAGATTGGTGGTCCAAAGCAACGGTGTTGCGCCGCTTTGCTGTAGTGCGGGAGAGAAGTACGACTTGCTCGCGCACGCGAGGATGATCGCGCGGCGTTGGCGATCGTCGCGCCTCTTTGGGTCACCAGCGAGTTTGAAGTCCATCAAGCCGTTGTGTCCGACGTACGCGACGAGGTCTGCGCTGCCGCCGGTATGAAATTCAACGTTGCCGATCTTCAGCTTCTCGCCTGGTTTTCCGCCGGCCGCTTCCAGAAAGTCCCACGTTGTTTGTGAGATCTCTTTACCTCGGTAAGCGTCGGCAACGAGCAGGGTTGAAGTGCGGCGATGTTTGAAGACGCAACGTTCGAGAATGGTCGAGGTCGGATTGCGTGTTACTGAGAGCAGTTCCCACTCTTTGTTTCTTGAGAAGAAAGTTTTCACGCCAAACGCCGCGCCCCAATAGAGATTAGTGGTTGGGTTGTCGCCGTTTCCGAGGCTGGCGGAGACGGGAACGATGCCTTGATTAACGTTGTCCGCCAGTGCGACGAACACGTGAATCACAGGCATTGAATTAACCGCTGCTTTTTCCGAATTGTTTGAGACTTTGACCGCCGCCGGCGTTCGGGCGGAATTGCTCGAAGCGCAGGCCGATACGGCAGCCGCAAGAAGACTGAAATACAGCAGCCAGAACAGACTTCGACGCCATCGTGAATTCATGACGTTGTTAGACGCCAAAGAACGAAGAATGTTCCAGCCGCGAATGCGCCTTAAGCCAGCTTAGCGGCCAGCACGTCCACCTTCTCGATCGATGGTGGTTGGGCCAGTAGTTCCGGTGCTTTCGCCATCAAGGCCGCTGCGACTTTGCCGTTGAGATGGGCCTGGCGTCCGGAATCGTCGGGATTCGCGTCGTAGATGCCAAACGTTGATGGGCCCATACGGATGGCGAACCAAACCG
>DATNJO010001136.1:0-3317 GCA_035603895.1 Pyrinomonadaceae bacterium | reverse complement strand
TACGAAGCGTATGTGGCCCTGGGGGGACAGCTTCGAAGCGGGTCGCGCCAATCTTGGTTCGGAGCGTACCACTGCCGTCGGAGCAAACGGCAATGGCGCAAGCGCTTATGGAGTGCAAGACATGGCGGGCAATGTTATGGAATGGGTCGACGCTTTCTATCAACCTTACTCTGGAAATGGGGTAGCCGACCCCAACTTTGGTAATGCTAACCGCATTGTGCGCGGCGGACATTTCCGATCCAGCGATCAAGACGCGCGTACCACGCGTCGATTTTATAATCCGCCGAAGTTTACTGCGGCCGAACTGAAAGCGCATACCTGGCTCATCGGTTTCCGCTGCGTAGTTCCGGCCAATGATCCGAAACTTCAGGCACATCTCCGCTCAGAAAAATAATCTCTCGAGGTACAAAGAAATGAAGTTGAAGTCCTATCGCCTTCGCCTTGCAGCCATCCTCAGTCTCCTTCCGCTGCTCCTCGTGACCGAACTCGGCACAGTGCGCAGTCAGGTGAGTTCAACCACGTGGGACAAACCGCAGCAGGTCAAGCGCCAGGGTAAGCCGAAACGCGTCCCGCGCAAGCGGCGTCCGCCCGTCCAATTAGCACCACTGTTAACAGTGCAGTATCGCGTTTTGATTAGGAGGCCTGACGGCAGTCCCGCTGAATCCAGTCTTGCTTCAGTTTTCCATTCCGGCGATCAACTCCGACTCGGTGTAACGGCTAATCAAGACGGTTTCCTCTACGTGATCCACCAGAAGGAGGGTCAAGACGGGGAGATTCTGTTTCCGGATTCTCGCGTGAATAATGGCGAGAACTTCGTGAGTCGGAACCAGGAGTTTATTCTGCCTCCGGTAAATTGTGCGGCACCAGATTCTGATGACTGTTGGTACCCGGTCACTGATGATCCGGAGAAAGAGTTTTTTATTTTTGTTTTTAGCCGCGATCAGATTACCGATCTGCCCAACACTCCTGCAACCAATGAGGCGGCGAAGCGATCTCTCACTCAAGGCATTCTCAAGCGAGAGATAATTGAAAGCTACATCAGGAGCGCGCGCGTTCAAGACTACAAGATCTCCAGCCGTCCAGCAGGCGCCAATAGCCCCACGAGCCGCTATGCCGTCTGGGTCACCAACACTAATCGTGCGGATAATGAAGAGATCATTCTTCGCGTACCGCTTAATAAGGGATCCTGAGCAGCAAACTAATAGAGGAGCTGCAATGCCGCCAATTGCAAGTCCGAAAAGATGTACTTCGCAAAGCTCATCGTCGTTCAACCGGGACGTCCATCGCGGGAATTTGAGATCGTTGGCGATCGCCTGACTATCGGGCGCGCTCTGGATAACACTATATCGCTCGAAGGTGATACGAACGTCTCTCGTTATCATGCGGAGATCGAAAGGCGTGGCGACACCTTTCGGATAAGCGATCTGGGAAGCAGTAACGGCACCACCGTCAACGACAAGCTGGTCGACTTTGAACAGCAACTAAAAGACGGCGATCTAATTAGTACTGGCGGTTCCACGGTGATCGAGTTTCAGCTTAGTACGACTCGCTTTACCAGACAAAAAACGGAAACTCGAACAGAGCAAGTGAAGAATCCTGCGTCGTTGCCGGCAACCGCAGAACTGCCTCCGGTTGAGCCCTCTCAAATCGATTACCAAACACCGGTCCGTTCGACTCAAACAACGAGTGGGCCGCGACTCAATCTTCTGCTCGTGGGTGTTGGAGCGGGTCTGGTAGTTACCGCGCTAGTGGCCGTGATTATTTATGCGTTGCGATCGCCCGATTGTCGTCCAACTGCACGCATCGTTTACCCTCAGTCTGGCACTGTCCGTGAACCCACTACCATTCGCGTCGAAGTTGAGAGTCAGGAATGTATCGATCGGTTGATTTACCAACTGAATGGTAAAAAGATCGCCAGTGCGGAAGGTGCCCCTTATGAAATCACGATTGCCCCGGAAATGTTCCGCGAGCTAGGTGGAGGCAATCATATACTATCGGTTACGGTTGAAGATCTTGAGGGTAACAAGACTCTTCAGAACGAGACAGTGCTGTTGGCTTTCGATCAAGGGGACAAAGGTTCAACTCCGACGGCAGGGCAGGATCAGACTGGCGACGAATCTACCAGCGAGGCGGGAACAGCTTCGGTTAGCGATGCTGAAGTCAAGGAGATGGCCGTCCACTTGGCCCAACGAATAAACCCTAATAACCAGTACATCTTTGACTCAGGTTTTCTTCAGCAGGTACGGTTACGGTCTACGCAATATGTAAGCAGCGGTCCGCTGGAACGCGCTCGCGGTTATCGCGACATGATCAATGAAGCCTTTGTAGGTGAGTATGGACTCCCTGCATCGCTTGGTTACGTAATGGCTTTGAGCCGTAGCCGCTTTGCCCTGGATGCGAGAAACAATTCAAATGGCACTTCAAGTGGCGAAAGCGACCAACCCCAGGGGCTCTGGCAGATTCAGCCTTCCCTCGCGCGAACTCCAGGTTACCTTGGCCGCTGTGGAACTAATGCGACGCTCAATGATGCGGATCAAAAATGCGCGTCAACTGTTGCAGCAGCCTATACGAAAGCTCTCGTCTTAGATCTTTTCCGCGGCGACTTCGTTTACGCCGTCGCAACTTTCAGTATGCCTTCCGATCAGGCTGTTCAGTTTCGCGATCAGTTGCCGGCGGATCGCCGCGACTTCTGGAAGGTGATAAAATCAGGCCCTCAAAGAGAGCGGGTAGTCAACTTCTTCGCCGCTGGAATTGTGGGCGAGAATCCACAAAGATTTGGTTTAGTCTCAAACCTATCACTCACCAATCTGTATTAAGCAATGGTCGAAGTAATACTGACGATTTATTCACTGGAAGACACCAGAGAAGTACCCTTATCGGGTAGTCGTCTTAGTATAGGCCGTAGTGATATCGCCGACCTCCCGATCAACGATGAAGGTCTCTCGCGAGTCCACGCCACCATCTATCGCGAAGAAAATCGAGTTTGGGTCCTTGATAAAGGGTCGACAAACGGTACTTACGTCAATAACACACCTGTGCCGCCGGCAGGATTGCCAATCGCGAACGGTGACGAAATTACAGTGGGAAACGACACCGCCATCCGCGTCAGAATCGTGGAGGTCGTTACAGCAAGCACGCAAGCCGGATCAACACTTTCTGGCTCTCGTGTCTTCTCCTGGCCTTTGATAACTGCCGCAGGGGGAGTGGCAATCGTCCTGGTTGTGGCAGTAGTTATTGCTTCGCTCGTTAACAAAAAAGAAACCGGGACCGAAACAATTCTGCGTACCTCGCCATCTCTATCAGAGCCGCAGGTTAAG
>DATNJO010001135.1:0-2348 GCA_035603895.1 Pyrinomonadaceae bacterium | reverse complement strand
GGTACGCACGCGATCATATCTACGTTCGGTACGCCCCGTCCCCGTTGGTGGAGCCTTGCAAGGCCGCGTGCAAGGCCGAGAGGAAGCGTGATGCCTATGCCCCCGCAAACCATGAGGACCCTGCGGTAGCCCAGTAGCGTTTGACTCGTCAATCCCCCGGATACGCCCTCCGCAATCAACATCGAGTTTTCGGTCAGGGAGTCATGGATAGATGCAGAAACGCCCCTATCCGATTGACGCTTCACGGCAATCTCAATGACGCCGGCTTCAGGCTTTCCCGTTATCGAGTAGCGTCGGCGCTGCAACCGGTTACTGGAATCCGGATAGCTCAACAGCAGATGTTTGCCCAGGTTGCATTCGCTGTAGCGCTCACGATCGAGCAACCGGAGCCAGTATGCATTGACGGACCGTGACATTCTGATAACGTCTTCGCACCTGAGATGAAGTGGCTGTTTCATTTTGTTCTTACAGTTCTTCGCATTACGCTGTTTAACGCAATCTAGCCATGGAAAGCGTCTAGCCCCAATTTTTCGAGCAGACCTGTCACGGCGTTTGTGTAGACGTTGATCTTATCCAGTTCGAGCGTGTCGCCAAGAATCTCCTCGCAATGAGGAAATGACAATAACCCGAACGCGGCCGCCCAGGCACCCAACTCATTGTCCGAGAACATCTCAACGGTTTTCGGAATGACACTTGCGAACCAGCGGCGCTCGTTTTCAGACAAGGAAGAGACGACATGTTCAGCAGCAATGCTGAACACACTTGAATGCCCCCATTCGTCCATCGCGTGTGACCGCGTGACCTGATGGCAGATCGGCTGGATATCGGTGTCACTGGCGAGCGTCTTCAGATAGTCTGTGATGAGCGTCTCGCTTGCCGTAGCAAGTGCGAATTTTGCCAGTCGCCGCTTTGCCTCCGACTCGCAATCAGCAAGCAGACGCTCTCGCCACATCACAAGGTTGAACTTCGTATAGTCGAGCGGCACGAGGTTGCGATGACGATAAATATAATTGCAGGCCGTAATCGACATCTTTGTATGCAAGGCTTCGTCCAACAATGCTTCACTCATCACCTGTTGCAGTTCATATCGTGCGGCAGCGCTTCCGAACGGACGCTTGATAAGGTCTTCGCATGCGGGCGTCACGATGTCACACTCCACGTAGACCGTCTTAAGGTTGTAGATGGCCCAAGCATAGGATAGCGCGGCGGCTTTGAGATCATCAGGAGCCTCCTTCCAACGCGGGTGATTCCGGAACGGCAAAAGTGCTTCCGGAAAATCCGCTCGTTGTGGTTGAAAGCGCAAGGAATTGTGATCGACGAGCCCGTGATTGACCGTGGCCCGTTCCCGCCACAATTGCGAAAGCTTGATGAGCGTCTCTTTTACGTGGCTCGATGAAGCAGCATCATGGGTAAGCATGTCATCTCTCCACAAATCGATGGTGTTTCGGTCGGTTGTGAGTCGACCGGAAGTCGGGCATTTAAAGGAAATTCCCGCAGATCGCCGTAAGCACCACAGCCTGCGATGAATGGATCAAGCCTGCGGCGACTTAACGCCAGTGGCGGTTGTATGGCGCGCAACACTTCTTCTAAATATCCCGACAGCGAGTCCGAGGATAATCACGACGATTGACGCAAATTCAAAGGAGCTCACCTGTTCGTCGATGAGAAAGACCGATGTCACAATGCCAAAGACCGGAATCATCAGCGATAGCGGCGCCACGACCGAAACGGGATACAGCTTCATCAGCGAATTCCAGCCCCAGTACGCAAAGTGGGTAGCGAGGTAGACCTGGAATGCAAGTGAAAAGAGTGCTGCATCATTCAGATTTTGCCAGGAGTCTATGAAGGGCTGATTCCCGTTGGTGAGCCAAACTCCGAGCAGCAGCGGTACCGGCGGAAAGAGGCTGGCCCAAACCATGAACGAAAATATTTCCTTGACGCCCGACTTCTTGACGATGACGTTCCCGACGCTCCAGGCCAATGCACTCGCGACGATCAGCAGAATGCCAGCCACCTGATGCGCGCCCTTCTGGGCTAAGAGGATGCCCAGCAAGCCAATCAGCACGATAACTGCACCGGCAATCTGTGCGCGACGCAACGCTTCGCGGAACAGCAGCGCACCCCAGAACATCGTAAAGAATGCGCTGAGCTGGATAATCAGTGATGCAATGCCAGGCGCCACACCCGCCGCGATGCCGTAGTTGATCGCCCCCCACATGCCGACGCCGAATATCAGACCATACGAAGCCACGTATCCGAAGTGCACGGCCGGCGGACGCACGAAAAATACAAGCGGAACCGCAGCTAGAGCAAAGCGCACACCGGTCAAGACAAATGGGTCCACTGAG
>DATNJO010001134.1:0-11323 GCA_035603895.1 Pyrinomonadaceae bacterium | reverse complement strand
GACCCTTCGTACAATACGTCTTTCACCGCACGCGGCAACGTCACTTCAATCTCGCGCTGGGACGTCACCGACAGCAACAATGCCACGAAGAAGCTGACCAGCTACACGAACTACTACACGACCGGCACCCCGGCCTCGACTACCGATCCGTCCGGCCACCAGAGCAGCCTCGCGTATGCAGATTCGTTTTCCGACAGCGTGAATCGCAATACGTTTGCTTACCCGACTACCGTCACGGATGCGGGCGGTTTTAGTACTGTCGCCCAGTACAACTTCGACCATGGCGCCACAACGCGCACGCAGTCACCTACACCAGCCGGTCAGTCGCAGGGCGCGATTCAGACGATGACCTACAACAGTCTGGGTCAACTGGAACGGATCACCACCACGAACAATGGCGCTTACAAACGCTTCTGGTACGGCCCGGATTACGTCGCTAGTTACGCCACGGTGAACAATGTCGCGGATGAGTTGTATTCAATTCAGGTTGTTGACGGTCTTGGCCGCGTGATCGGCGCTGCCGGTAATCATCCGGGCAGTACTGGCGGCTATCGGCTGGTGAACACCGTCTACGATCAGATGGGCCGTGTGTGGAAACAGTCGAACCCGACCGAAGTGAACAACTCGTGGGTGCCGAATGGCGACGACGCCGTTGGCATCTACTACATGCAACAGAGCTACGACTGGAAAGGCCGTCCTTTAGTCACGACCAATCCCGATCTCACCACTAAGACAGCTACTTACGCCGGTTGTGGTTGTGCCGGTGGTGAAGTCGTGACACTTACGGATGAAGGTACACTTGATGGCGGTGTGGTCAAACGAAGGCAACAGAAGATTTACTCCGACGTCTTCGGGCGGCCCGTCAAAACCGAACTCCTCAACTGGCAGGGCGGCAGCGTCTACTCGAGCACCGTCAACACCTACAACGTGCGCGATCAGGTGACCCAGATTCGCCAGTATGCCGGGACGGAAAGCAGTGGCTCCTATCAGGACACAACCATGACCTACGATGGTTATGGCCGTCTGAAGACCAAACACGTCCCCGAACAGAACGCGGGCGCCAACACCGTCTGGGCCTACAACGCAGACGACACCATCAACACCATCACCGATGCCCGCGGCGCAACTAGCACATTCACTTACAACAGTCGACATCTGGTTACCGGCGTTACTCACACCCTGACGGGTAGTACCACAATCAATGACACTTTCGCTTACGACGGTGTAGGTAATCGTACTTCAATGTCGGATAGCTCGGGCGGTACATCCTATCAATACGATCAACTGTCACGATTAACCTCGGAAACGCGAACTTTCGCTGGCCTGGGCGGCACTTACACTCTAGCGTATACGTACAATTACGCCGGCCAGTTAAAGAGCTTGACAGACCACACCCTGCAGCGCATTAACTATGCGTATGACAACTCTGCACGGCTGAACAACATGAATGGTACGAACTACACCAATGGCCAATTCATCAACAGCGTGGTTTACCGGGCGTGGGGCACGCCACGCCAGATCAATTACGGCAACGGTCCAATCGAGACTCTCACTTACAATCCAAGACTTGCACCCAGTAATTATGAGATTTCGCTTAACGGCAGCACCGTGCGGTCAATCGATTACCAGTACTTCGACGATGGTTTGCTGAAGTTTGTGAATGATGCGAACGACGCTCGATTCGATCGCAGTTTTGAATACAATCACGCTGCTCGTCTGACGAGGGCACTCAGCGGACCTGAGGCACGCGGCGAACCAGCCACAACAAATCGCCCTTACAGAGAGACCGCTACCTATGACGAATTTGGTCACCTGAGAACACGCTCGTCTTTACACTGGAGTAGAACTTTAGGCTTCGGGTCTTCGGACACATACTCGAATAATCGGCGGATCGGTTGGAACTATGATGCCGACGGTCATTGGCTTGGCGGGCAGGGACGGCAACACACCTACGATGCCGCCGGTAGAATCATTACCACTACCTGGACCTCAGGAGGTTACTTCAATGAGTTTTACGATGGTGATGCTCAGCGCGTAAAGGTTACTGAGCCAAACCTCGTAACGTATTACCTGCGCTCAACCGTTCTGAATGGACAAACTATCGAGAAGTTGGATAGTTCTGGCGCCAAGCAGAAGGGGTTTGTATATGTAGGTAACAAAATGATCGGCTCTCAGGCGGGCACGGGCGATGTTCTGATGCGGCATGGAGAACCGGCCGGAGTAAGTGCACGTTCAAGTGGTCCATCAGCTCCGTTTTTAATTCAAAAGTTAGAACTCGATCCCTGGGGTGCTGAGGTATTTGCCTTTGATCCGTACGTCGACGATCCGCAGTTTAGCGGCGGTCGGGGCGAAGGAGGTCCGGTATTTCCTGGCGTGGGAGACATCAGCATGCCATCTATAGGCTGCAGCCTAATGCTCGATGGCGTTCTAACACCGTGTGAGTTCGGTCGCCGTCTTCAGAATGGTGGCGGTCTTCAAGAAGAGCGCCGCTACCGAGATGGAACGATTAAACGTTTTTCATACGACGTAGAATTGGGTATAGCGCGAGTCTGGCATCCGGCAAAGTCAGGCAACTCTCCGATGACAATAGATGATAGCGGTGACATGCCGGTCATTCGAACCAACAACAGCGTGGCCGGGTACTGGGAGATCATTAGTTCTTTTGATTTTCAACGTATTCATGACTTAGTGCGGCAAACCGTAACAAGAGCTCCCTGCTCAACATTCATTCGACGAGTTCTCGCGGCCGTATCTTCTCGAAGTAATCCATTGGTCGAACGAGGAGATTTGGAGGCGTTGTATCTTGACGTTCTCAAGCAGAAAAAGGGAGGGTTTACGCGAGAGCCCATTCCACGTGGAGGAGGGTATGGAAGTGCTGACGGTCACATAAAGGAAAATGGAGAAGGCAACGCGTCGATCTTCTTGCCGAAATTTTCGGACGCCTCACTTCAAAACTGGAGTGATGCGCAGGGGGCTATAGGTGAGCTAATGCATTTGGCCGGCACGAAGGGATACACCGACTACGAGTTGGCTGTCGCTGTAAACAAAATTCCTGAATACGCTTCGTTGTATAATGCATCTCCCAAAAGCAACCCGTTTGACCAAGCATACTCCGGTGATGCAAAGGACAAGGAGAGCGGGGGTTATAGCACTTTCTTTCATGAGGTGCAGCGCAAGATATGCTCTGTGCCGAAGGAGGATTGAATATGTCGCATATAAGAATCTCGTATACAAAGGTAAGTGTGATTGGGGCTTTGCTAGTGCTCGCAATGGCGACAGAGTCGTATGCAAAGTCGTGGCGCGGCATTACGCCTTTGAAATCTACTCGGACTGATGTCGAACGCTTATTGGGAAAACCGAATCACTTAGGGCGTTACCAAATTGAAAACGAGCGAGCGTACATTTTCTACTCGGACGGCCCGTGTAGCCGCGGCTACCAAAATCTCGCAAAGCAGAAGTGTGAGTGTCTGATCGAAAAAGACACAGTCTTAAGGATAGCGGTGACGTTAGAGATGCACGTTGCCGCATCTAAAATTGATAAAGCAAAATTGAGTCGGAAACCTTTGCGCTCTAACTTTCCGTTGTCAACGTATTCAGACCTTGTTGATGGCATCGTATATACGGTCGACGAATCTGAGGGAACTATGACAGCAATCGATTATTGGCCATCCGCCACAGACTGCACCCAGATCGTAAGAGCCCACGCTGCTACGCTACAAAGTAACTCATGGCGCGGCATTCGTCCGTTACATTCAACCAGGGACGATGTTGAAATGACATTAGGAAAACCGCAAACACAATTAATCAATCAAGCTTATCTCTACATTACAATGGAGGAAAAGTTCGAAGTCTTATACTCAGAAGGACCATGTACCGTCAGTAACGTCGGCAAGTGGAATGTCCCGGTCGACACAGTGTTGCAGTTCACGGTCTACCCGCAGCGAACTCTTCCACTCGACGATCTGGATTTGGATGATAAAAAATATTCGAAAGCGCCAGATCCGAATATTCCTAACAGTTTCTTTTTGATCAATCGAGCGGAAGGTGTAATGATCCAAACACAAAAACGGGATGGGTACGAGCAGGTCATGTCAATTGAGTACTCACGATCCAAAGACGACATTAAGCTGCTGTGTAAGTAACCAGGCCTGATTTTAGGCAGAGCGAAGCGCGAACTGGTAATGACCCCAGTTAAGTAAGACAGAAAAACGGACTTGCGATCTCTTTAAACTAGTTCTCCAGGTAAAACAAACTGCCCCAGGTGCGGACCCGAGTAGTTCATGCTGGTGCGCAGGGAGAGTTCGAGCGCGTCGCGGGTGGATTCGGGGAGGAGGACGGCGTCGACGAAGCCGCGCGCGGCAGCGTATTTGGCATCGAGTTCCTGATCGTAAGTTTCACGGACCTTGGCCATTTCGGCAGTTAAAGCCGCGTCGGGGGTCTGACCGTTCTTCTTCAACTTTTCGAGTTGACTGCCAAACACAGCTTGTACTGCGGAGTCGCCTTCCATCACGCCCATGCGTCCGGTGGGCCAACTGTAGATAAAGTCAGGATCGAACCCTTGTCCGGCCATCGCGTAGTAACCGGCGCCGGAGGCGTGATTGACGGTCAAAACAACTTTAGGAACGAGCGCCGTGGCCATCGCTTCGACAAACTTCGCACCGGCGCGAATGATTCCCGAGTGTTCGGCGTCTGGTCCAACCATAAACCCGGAAACGTCCTGCACAAACAACAGCGGTGTCTTGTGACGATTGCAGGTCTCGATGAAGTAAGCGACTTTCTCGGCTGACTCCGTGTAGATGATTCCACCAAACCGCGGTGGCTTGCCGCCCGGCATGCGCACCATGCCGCGATGATTTGCGATCACGCCAACCTGGATGCCGCAAATACGCCCGTGGCCCGTGATCATCTCCTTCGCGTAGTCGGCTTGAAACTCGTCGAGATGCCCATCGTCGAGCAGACACTCGAGCAACTTGCGCACGTCGTACGGTTGCCGGTGATCTTCCGGAATGATGTCGTAGAGTTCGTCAGCACTACGCAGCGCTTCCCCTGCTGGTCCGGGCACAACATCACAAACCGGTTTTGGCAGTTCGGAGATGAACTCGCGGATCTTCACAATACACGCATCGTCATCAGCGACACGATAATGGGCCACGCCCGACAGTTCGTTGTGCGTGCGCGCGCCGCCGAGCGTTTCGTTGTCGATCGTTTGACCGGTCGCGCCCTTCACGAGGTTGGCGCCGCCGAGACCCATGAACGACGTGCCCTCCACCATGATGATGATGTCTGACAGCGCCGGCAGATACGCACCGCCAGCGATGCACGGTCCCATCACCGCGGAGATCTGCGGCACCTTCAGATAGTGGCGCATGATCGAGTTGTAATAAAAAATACGCGACGCTCCGTACTGCCCGGGAAACACACCGCCCTGGTACGGAAGATTCACCCCGGCCGAGTCAACGAGATAGATGATCGGCACGCGGTTGCGCATCGCGATCTCCTGCGCGCGCAGAATTTTCTTGATCGTCTCCGGCCACCACGATCCGGCTTTCACAGTCGCGTCATTTGCCACCACCACGACTTCCCTGCCCTCGACACGTCCGACAACAGTCACCACACCCGCAGCGGGTGCGTTGCCGTCGTACTGATCATGAGCGACGAGCAGTCCGACCTCTTGAACGTACGCGTCCCGGTCGAGCAGTTTTTCGATCCGCTCGCGCGCGGTCAGCTTCCCTTGCTGATGCTGGCGATCGATCTTGTCCGGTCCGCCGCCGAGCCGCAGACGCTCTTCGAGTTGCTGTAATTCGTTGGTTAGTTCGCGTAAACGAGATGTAGTTTGTCGTGTAGCAGCGTCAGATTTTTTCATGTTCTCGGTTGTTAACCCTGATGCCAGATGCGATTGAGCAACGCCGTGGTGTTTGCTTTTGCCGGTATACCTTCAAGAATCAACACTCGCGAACCGCGCAACTCCAACACGCCGCGCCCGCCGCCAGTTTTCCATTCGTGACGTTCGCCACGTTCAGTCGTCGAAACAGTATCAGTATTCTTCGCATCAGGATAACGCTTCCACGTTCTTTCCAGGTAAGCAACAAAGAAGTCGCGCGCGTCCACGGCCGTGTCCCAGGTGGTGAACTGCGCAATAAACACGTCCGACCGATTCGCACCTTCATAGAGTGCGTATCGATCGCCACCCCAACCGGCCGAAGCCTCTTTCGACGTCGATGAGTTGTTCAGATACTCATCGAGAATCAGGTAAAGCCCCCACTCGCCGTTCACGTCAGTATCGATCCGTTTCCACGTTGGTCCAAGCAGCGGTTTCAGATCGGGCAGCATGACTTTGACCGGCGCTTCGTACGAGAAATACTTGTCGGGGTGAATGATCTGCTCGCTCGACTGCGGCAGCTTCGTAAAAGCTTTCGAGACCAAATCCCAACCGCCACGCCGGTAGACTTGCGTGGCCCAGTTTGATCCCGCTTCATACGGAAACAACAACGACTCACGCAGCGCACGTGGCGCCTGCTTAAACTGCTCGGAAGAGTTCTCCTGAGTTCCCAGACTCTTCATAAAAGCCAACGCCACCAGCGGATGCTTCGTCATGTAAAGCGTCATCGCGAGTGTCGCATCACCTTCAATCAAGGCGTGGGCGGCGAGCTCGGCATCGGAGTCGCCCTTCGGCCACTTTTCGAATCGTTTGAGATCGAAGTGCTGGTCTTGCAGCGCATGAGTCAGTTCGTGGGCCATCACGGGCTTCTGGCCTTCCAACTCGATCCAGTCAGCCAGATAAAACTGCTGCGCCTTTGGATCGTAATAGCCGGCGACCTGTTCGGTCAGCAATTTGATAAGAAACGACCGGTATTTGAAGGTGTCCGGCGCCAGGCCAAAGGCATGCAGGAGCACTTCCGCAGCGTGCATCTCGTCGGGAGTGGTGTCGGTGTCGAGGTTCTTGACGATCATCCGCTCGATCTCCGAACGCGACTGCGCGCCACTTTTAACAGGCCGCAGGATCGAGAGTTCGCGGAGTTCGCTGGTCTCCTTGAGGACGGCGTCGGTAGTGGAAATAATTGCGGCATTTTGGGCCGTGGCGGCTGCACCTGCTTGCGCGTGGCCAGATGTGGTCAGACGCGTGGTCAGGCTGGCAGCACAGAGACAAAACAGGATCAGGAGAGCTAGCCCGCGATTAATTTGCTTTGACATATTGATGGTTCACTCTTATAGTCCGCTAAACGTTTACAATCTGGTTCGACCGGAGATTAAGTCCTTCGTGCACTCTGAAAGAGTTGAAGGTTTTGTTCAGATGACAAGCCCCGCTCCCGACGATGTATTCGGCGTTTGGCACGAGACGGTACTACGCGTCCGCTATGCCGAAACGGACAAGATGGGCATCGTTTATTATGCCAACTATCTCGTCTGGTTCGAAATCGGGCGCACCGACTATTGCCGCGCGCGCGGATTTTCTTACCGCGATATAGAGGAGAGCGAAGACGCGTTTCTGGTCGTGGCCGAGGCATATTGCCGTTACAAGGCACCCGCGTATTACGACGACGAGCTAATCGTTCGTACACACATTACAGAATTACGTAAACGTTCGCTTCGCTTTGGCTACGAGATCGTGCGCGCGGCGACGGGACAGGTCGTTGCCGAAGGCGAAACGGGTCATGTCGTGACTGATGGGAGCGGCCGCGTACGATCCTTGCCGGAAAGATACGCGCAAATGTTATTAGCGCCTCCCATGATCAAACCTCACTCAGGTGCCATCGTCCCAAGCGAGACCGCACCCGAATAAACCTATAAGACCTATAGGACTTACACGACCTATTCTTACTGCCACAACTCACCACTCCACGGTGTTTCAAAAGTAAGCGCAACGCATTCAGCGATTCTTTGTAACTTTTTCTTGATTTGGTCGTTTTAACTTCAGAGCCTTCGCTCCGATTGCGAAGATAAAAGCCCCGTTGCTACTTGCGATAGCAACGAGGCCCTGATGACAACACAAGTTCGTTAACCTTGCAGCGAACGAAGATGCATCGTCGGCAACGGCATCTTAACGCACCATGGTTACGAGCTTCAACCTCGGGGAGGTTCTACCATGCGCCGCCATGTGTTTTCTTTTGCCGTACTCCCGTTTGTTATCTCCACCTTGGCTTTGACCTACACCAGAGCCCAAGCCCAGACACCAGACGAAGCCATCAATCACTTCAAAACCGCCATCAAGCTAAGCGATCGTGGCGACAACGAGAAAGCTATTGAGGAATACTCGAAAGCCATCGCACTCAGCTCGCGGTTAGACATTCGCAAGAAGGATGCGCCACGTGTTTCTGTCCACTCCTTCTCGAGCGCAGATGAAGACCTGGATCTTTCGAGTGAAAACATACGAGTTATCGATCCATTCACTGCGCACGCGTACAACAATCGCGGTCTCCTGCGTTATCAACAAACTGATTACGTCGGAGCAATCGAAGACTTCAACGCAGCAATCCGCATCAGACCAGGCTTGGCCGCAGCCTACTTGAATCGTTCAGCCGCGTACCGCATGAACGGCGATTCGCAAAGCGCCTTGCAAGACCTCGATCGCGCGATCAAGCTGAAGAAAGATTTCTTTCAAGCCTACAACAATCGCGGCAGTCTGCATCACGATCTCGGCCACGACAAAGAAGCCCTGGACGATCTGAATCGGGCTATCGAGTTGAAGGACAACGTTGGCGATACGTATTACCTTCGCGGTTATGCTTACCTTGCCATAAACAGCCTCGACGCCTCAGTGAAGGACTTCGATCGGGCGATCCAACTGTCGCCAAACATGGCGTGGGCTTATCTCGGCCGTGGCACTGTATTGATGAAGAAAGGCAAGATGCACGAGGCGATCAGCGATTTCAATCACACGGTCGAACTCAATTCTGACATCGTGTGGGCCTATTTGAACCGCGGGCTGGCCAAGGTATATCTCGGCAACGAAGCGGAAGCACAGACTGACTTCGATCGGTGTTTGAAAATGAAGCCCGAATTGAAGGATCAGATTGCGGAGAAGATCGCGCTCGCGCGACATTTGCGCCAGGAAAGAAAACAATAGGACCTATTGATCGTGCGCGAGGTTGACGCGTTGAATGCCTCGCGCATGACCGGTGGTTTCGTCAACATCGATCACCGCGCCACAGATGCGCACTTGCCCGCTCGAGTGTTCGGCTCGGCGGGCAGTGACTGAAGTAAACCGGGCAATCACGTCAGATTTGTTCATGCCGATCACCCCAGCGTAGCTTCCCGTCATTCCCAAATCGGTCAAATAAGCAGTTCCCTGCGGCAGGATCCGCTCGTCAGCAGTTTGCACATGTGTGTGCGTGCCGACTACCGCCGAAACACGGCCATCAAGGTGCCAACCCATCGCGACCTTCTCAGACGTCGCTTCCGCATGCATGTCCACCAGACGAACCGTCGCCTTTTCCGGCAACGACCCGACGATCTGATCGACGATGCGAAACGGGTCGTCCGAAGGCGGCATAAAAACGCGGCCCATTACGTTGATAACCGCGACCTGGGTGCCGTTAATATCGCCGGTCCAGAAACCACTGCCGGGCGTGTTTGGTGGATAGTTTGCCGGGCGCACGAGGCGCGGTTGTTTGCGGATGTAGTCGATCGCTTCTTTCTTGTCGAAGATGTGATTGCCGGAGGTCATCACGTCGATGCCGTGGGCAAACAGCTCTTCACAAAGAGACGGCGTGACGGAGAAGCCGCCCGCGAGGTTCTCGGCGTTCATGATCGCGAGATCGATCTCGTGTTGCTCGCGCAGATCCTGGATACGCTCGAGCACTGCCACGCGCCCGGGCTTCGCAACCACATCTCCGATCATGAGGACTTTCATAGCGTCAATTGGGGCTAAGACAAAAATGACCGCAAATCTCGGCCGAGATCGGCGGTTTTAGTTGGCGGGAGGGAGATCCGCATCTGTCGTTCCGAAGCCGTAATTGAACCTGCAATGACAGGTGGGTGACCTCTTAATGACGTAGCCTCTGGCAGTTCTTAACGATGAAGAAATGCACTGGCTAGACGACCTCGGTCTCCCGAATCAACGGCGTTGGCTCAATCATCGTAACTCGGTGACGATCACCGCAGAACGTTTCCCTCCGCCGCCGCGCATAGTAACACAACGGACAAAATCTGCGTAATCTGTTGATGATTTTAGCCGAGGGAAAGCTTGCCCGCGCCGCCCTGTTCGTTCTCAAGACTGGTACGAACTTTCAACAGACGGTCGAGCATTTCGGCGCACTCGGCGCTGCGCGCGGCGAGTTGCGCGTCGGCTTGTTCGTGCATGTTCTTGAGGCGATGAAGCTCGTCGGCGATGTGCAAAGCGGCGAGGATGGCGACTTTCAACGAGTCGACAGTGAGCGTTCCCGACGAGATCTCTCTCATTCGGCTGTCGACGAATTCCGCTAGTTGAATGATGTATTCAGTGTCGCCGTCGGAACGGATGTTATAGGTCTGGTTGTAAATCTCAACGCGGATCGTTGGACTACTTGTACTACCTTCCATACTGCCTTTATTGATCATGCGGCCGATACCGGAACTCATCTAAGTTCCTCTGCCATTTCCGGATCGAGAGCAGCGATGGCGTCGAGCATGGCCTCGACTTTCATGCGGATCGTATCGCGTTCCGCAAGCAGCTTCTCGATCTGAGTTTCGAGTCGCTCTTTCTCATTCAGCACGTTGCCCATGTCGCGATGAATAAGGGCAAGTTCTTTTTCCAGGTTCTCTTTTTCCTGACGCAGCGTCTTCGTGAGTTCGATGGTTCGATAGATCTTATCTTCGAGATGCGAAAACTTTTCGAGGCCTGACAGACCAACCATCAATTTATCTCCCGAGTTTGGCTAAAGTGAAATGCGTACGCGATTATCCGACTTAAGGCTTGCAAGCGCAAGACTGATTTCGCAATCAAGCGAGATTTATTTCTAGCGTTGCTGTGCCGCGAATGTTTCGAGCAACGATGACGTCATCTGCGCGTGCCGTTCTTCAACTTCTTCGTCGCGCAACGTGCGTTCGTCAGAACGATATTCCAAACGCAGCGTCACGGATCGCTTCGACAACGGAATGCTTCCGCCCTCGAAAGTGCCGACGAGCTTCACACCGCGGAAGTCGGCCACGTGCTTCTCTTTGACGGTGTTCAGCAGGTCGTCAAGAGCGACACTCCGATTGAGCAGGAGAGAGATGTCGCGTACGACGGACGGGTAGCGCGGGAGCGAAGCGTACTGAACAATTCTTGCCGGTCCATTTAGTAATGTCTCCAGATCGATTTCCATTACATAAACCGGATAACGAAACTTGTAATTCGTAGCAACAC
>DATNJO010001133.1:0-3316 GCA_035603895.1 Pyrinomonadaceae bacterium | reverse complement strand
TTCACTTAAGCCATCAAGGTTTTACTGCGCAGCTGATCTGTTCTCATGAGAGTTATTGGTCCTTTGCGCGCGACTCATACAACAGCCGATTAAAGGTTTAATGTAAGGTCGGTGAACCGCTTCGAGTCGATGTTAGAACTTTCGCCGATGTCTGAAATTTTCTGAACTGGTTGTAAGAGGGCTGACCTGAGTGTGCGAGGACGCAGAGGCTCGTGAGCTCAGCCCTACATAGCGGCCCGCACAATACTGCCCAGCGGTCTAACCTGTCAAGAAAGAAACACAGCAGTTCGGGTCTATTTCAATTTCAAGCGATCCATGAAAACGTCGGCACTTATGCACCGGGTGCTTGACCCCAAGAAGTTCAAGAGGTTACCTCATGGATCTGGCTGGCGGCAGGACGTGCGTAGGGGCGTCAAACACCTTCGCGCAATTCTTCTCGATCTTGATGCTAAAACGCCGGCTCAAGATGATTGAATCCGAGCTGTGGGAAACGTGTGGGGGAATCATCGGCATGGCAACGGAAGAGCGCCTGAGTCTTTGTCCCTTCTTGCCTTATTTTAAGAAAAGCCTGGATATTAAAATAAGCTTCGCCGCGCAGGTGCGTTATTAAAGCTCACTTTAAATGAGTAACCCGAGCCCTCAGTCCTCTTCTGTCCACTCGCAGTGGCTTCGCCTCCTGGTCCCAATTACCCCAACGAGACATATCACGATTGTGTCGAGTTTAATCCCTGCCTCTTGATCAAAAAATTTCCCAGCTTTCGTCGAAATAACGCGTACTTCCACGCCTGATCGTCCTTTTCTACGTTTCTGGTAAGATGCGATCGTGATTTGCATGAACTGTGCCCGTTCAGATCAGAAATCTCCATGCCTGATCGGAGTTTTACATCGAAGCGGACCGACCAACTGTCCGATCCTGGACTAGATCGCGAGCCCGAAAGACTATCATCACGCGTGAGGCCATAAAGGAATACTACCCTCCCGTCTACGCGCCCTCGGGAATAATCGGAAATCTCATATTTGCCTTACGAAGCGAACTCGAACGCGCCCGTCCGAAAGCTTTATTCACGAGCAAGGCGCGAAGCTAACGATTTCTGAGAAGACCATAGTTCGCTTCATCGATTGAGTAGGGCCAACATCGGCGATGCGGCAAGTACAAGCAGAAGGACAGCGACATTATCGAGAGCTTGAACGCATCGCGATAACCCCGAACTTCTTCTTCATCTCGGTCTCGCAGAAGAGACTTTCCAAGCACGACTGCTTTCACGCGCGACTGCCCAACGGTTACGCCTTCGATACGGTTCGAGGCACGGACTCCGTTGTACCTTAGCTGTGACATTTCATGAGGCATCTTGGGCAAAAAAGTGACGGATGACACCGCGCCCGCTACCGCGAACAGGAATCGACCAATGTGTAATAGTCTTGCCAGATTTTAATATGTGGCTATACTTTTACACATGCGTAAAGAGCTCACCAAAGAGAAGCAGGTTCTCGACCTCGCGCGGAAGGCAAAGATACTGCGGATTCAAGATCTAACCGAAAAAGGAATCCACCCGGAACATCTTCGGCGACTCTATCAGAGAGGACTGCTGGTCCGAATGGGCCGTGGTGTGTACATGCTTCCGAACGCGAGAATCTCCGGCAACTTTTCTCTCGCAGAGGTGGCAAAGAAGGTACCGCGCGGCATCATATGTCTACTGTCGGCGCTCCGATTCCACGACATTGGCACGCAAAGCCCTTCCGAAGTCTGGATTGCGCTTGACCGAAAATCTGCCCGTCCGCAGGTTGAGACACCAAGGCTTCGCGTAATGAGATTCTCTGAAGCAGCTTTCTCCTCGGGTGTTGAGACTCACAAGATCGACGGCGTTAATGTCCGAGTTTACTGTCCGGCGAAAACCGTCGCTGACTGCTTCAAATATCGCAACAAGATAGGACTAGATGTGGCGATTGAAGCCCTGCGCGAATGTCGTCGTAACCGCAAGTGCAAAATCGATGATCTCTGGAAATACGCGAAAGTCTGCCGCGTTGCGAATGTGATGCGGCCCTACCTGGAGACGATCGCATGACGCGGGCTTTGCGAAATATCAGCGCTTCAGTTGAAAAGCGATTACTGAACCTCTCGCGGCAATCAGGCGAAGATTTTCAGTATGTTCTAATGCGCTATGGATTGGAACGACTAATGTATAGGTTGAGCCGCTCAGTCTACGCAAAAGAATTTGTTGTCAAGGGTGCCATGCTACTTCGGGTATGGACCGGCGAACAATACCGGCCCACTAAGGATTTGGACCTGCTTGCGATCCTCGATAAATCTCCCGAAGAAGTAAATCAAACATTCCGCGACGTCTGTACACTCACCGTTGAAGACGATGGTTTGGTCTTTCTTAGCGAGACGATTCGAGTTCGGCAGATTCGGGAAGACAATGTCTACGGAGGCATGCGCGTCACGTTCGAGGCTCGGCTAGGCAAGATAAGAATTCCATTGCAGGTCGACATCGGCTTCGGTGATGCGGTTACTCCCGAAGCACAACAGGAAGAATTTCCAACGCTCCTGGATTTTCCCGGGCCCATTCTCCTGACCTATCCGAGGGAAACTTCTATCGCAGAGAAATTCGAAGCAATCGTAAATCTCGGTCTCACTAATAGCCGAATGAAAGATTACTACGACATTTGGTTGCTATCGCAGCAGTTTGATTTTGACGGTGCGAACTTAGTGCGAGCCATCGAGGCTACCTTCAGGCGGCGCCGCGCTGTATTGCCAAATGAACTACCAATCGGTTTGTCAATCGAGTTCGTTTCCGACGTCGGCAAACTATCACAGTGGGACGCGTTCGTTCGCCGGAGTAGATTAGACACGACGGAGATCAATCTCGAAACGGTCGTGAAAGTGATTGCGGATTTTATGATGCCGCCATCCATTGCCGCAGCTGAAGGAAAAGCGTTTTTGCTTAGGTGGACCCCAGGTGGGCCCTGGCAAGTACGATGATACTCTTGCTTTCAGTCTCGACTAGCAGAACAATGCGGAGAAGTTTAAAACACCCTCACAGTGAGGCAAGGTACTTCGCTCGAGCTCGACGCTGCTACATTTCCCTCTTCTCGTCAATTGTTAAAATAGAATCCAAAGTGGATTCTAAGGAGCGTTAGCTCCTTGTCTACTGCCCAGCCGGAGCGAGGATGGCAGTCAACGGCGAAGCGAGCGCAGCGAGCGGAGTTCATCGAGCGTAGCGAGACCGTTGACGGCCACCGCAGCGGAGGCTACTGCTCGTGTGCGAAGTCCGAAAGCACGCCGAACAACTAGATGTCTTGACGGCTGACGCAGGTA
>DATNJO010001132.1:0-3480 GCA_035603895.1 Pyrinomonadaceae bacterium | reverse complement strand
TAATCCTGATCGCGCAAGATCGCCTGACCGAAATACTCGATGCCGCTTCGCAAGCCTTCGACGGTTCGCTTATTCCAGTTGAAACGACCCATGAGATACAAACGATAGGCTTCGGAATCAGGCGAGAAGTTACGCGTGATCTGCGGATCGTGACTGCCGTCAGCACGCGCGCGCAGCTTTTGCGAAACGTCGCGCGAGATCTGTTGCGGCAGAGCGACGACTTCCGCAACCTTGCGGCTATAACGTTCACCCCAAATGTGACTATCATCGCGCACGTCGATCAGTTCGACACTGACCGCCAGTTCATCACCGCGCTGCACGATGGTTCCGGAAAGCAACGCATGAACCTCGAGTTCACGACCGATCTGCGCCGGATCCGCATCGCGGTTCTTGTAGTGAAACACCGTGCTGCTGGATTTGACTTTCAGATCGGGTAACTGCGAAAGGCTCTCAATTAGGCTCTCGGTAATGCCGTCTGAAAGATACTCGTTGCCAGGGTTGGTATTCGAGAATGGAAGTACTGCTAGCGAGTTGATCGTGGACGGGGATTCGGCGGAAGGAGAACTGCGAAAAGCGATCAGGGAGAGCATGACGATCAAAGCCGCTGTTGCGATTGCACAAGTGATGATGCGCGACGTGGTCCAGAAACGTTGCGGTTTGGGTAAAGCCGTGGGCGCGATCGACTGGGTTGCATCCGTCAGTGTATTGCCGAAACTCGAATCACCTTCGAGCTCGCGCAACACTTCCTGTAGATCGCTGCGCATGTCTTCGATGCGTTGATAGCGATCGTCCGGTTCCTTCGCCAACGCCTTGTCGAGTATCTGTTGTACGCGCTGGATCAACGGCGAATCTTCACCACGCGCTTCCGCGATTGGTTTCGGACGGTGATAGACCACGGCGTAACGCACGTCCAATGCGGTCTTGCCGCGAAACGGCCACGTGCCGGCGAGCATTTCGTAAAGCAACACGCCTGTTGAGAAAATGTCTCCGCGGTGGTCCACCGGCAGACCTTGCGCTTGTTCGGGCGCAGCGTAGGTCGAAGTTCCGTAAGGCACGCCAACTTCCGTGAGTTGTGGATCGCTCGAACCTGCACACGGTGGTTCGATCAGTTTGGCGAGTCCGAAGTCGAGCACTTTCACGGTCCCGTTGCGCGCAACCATCACGTTGCGTGCTTTGATGTCGCGATGAACGATGCCCTGCGCGTGCGCGGCGGCGAGCGCGTTGGTCACCTGAATCGCGATCGAGAGCGCCTGGCGTAGATCGAGTGGACGCCCGTTGACGAGGTCGCGCACGTTGCGGCCTTCGACAAACTGCATCGCGATGAAATGAAGTCCGTCTACTTTGTGCAGGCCGAAGATCGTGCAGATGTTCGGGTGGTCGAGCGACGACGCCAGCTTGGCTTCGCGTTCGAAACGGACCAGATTTGAGGAACTGTCGGTCAATTCGGGCGGCAACACCTTGACGACAGCGGGCCGATCGAGTGTAGTGTCCACCGCACGGTAAACAGTCCCTTGTCCACCTTCACCGATTTTTTCGACGATGCGATACTGGAGGAGGACTTGCCCGATCATAGGTGTGTGTGACTGTCGAAGCGGGCGCATTATATCCAACTTAACTCCTGGAGGGCAGAAAGATGATCTTGCGCTTTTCCTTACTGGCGGCGATCCTTGCGTCGCTCACGTTTTCACCGGCCGCTACCAACAAACCTCTCGACCCTGAAATCACTCCCGACAGCCTTGCGAGCACCTCGAGTTTCTACAGTTTTCGGCGTGATATGCGGCGTTGTGCTTCACCGCGCTGCGGCGGTTATTTCGTAAAACTCGTGAACCAGTCGCGCACGCGATGTGCCGACGGTCGCAACCAGAGCGAGTGTTACGTGGCGGATATCGACTGGCGTGGACAGGCGGAACCGGACAGCGATCGCGGCTTGCTGCGCGGAACGATTCGCCGGAAAGGACAGTTTGGCGAGTTTCGTGTAACCGAAGCCTGGCAGGCTGCGAGTGCAAATCAGCCGGCGGACAGGTTTTTCCGTGTGCGCGATCGCGGTCTGCGGTGCATCGCCGCGCCGTGCCCGACGCATCACGAAGCGACACTCAATTCGACGGCAAGCCGTAACATCGCGGGCGTCGATCTCTCAGGCGCAGGTGCGCCTGAGAGCATCGTGAGCGACGCTACCCAGGCGATGACTTCGCCGGATGGAATTCTCGTCAGCGGAAATCATTCGCCGGTTACGGGACCGGCCGGACGAATGCAGATGCTGAAAGCGACGCAGTTTTATGTGCGTACTGGCGGAAGTGGGAGTGGGAGTGGGAATGTTTCGCTGAAGCCGTGCAAGAAGACGGGATGCTCGAGCCAGGTTTGTTCTGATGAAGATGTGATTACGACCTGTGAATTCAGACCGGAATATGCGTGCTACCAGAAGGCGGCGTGCGAACGTCAGAAAAACGGGGATTGCGGATTCACGCAGACGCCTGAGTTGCTCAGGTGCTTGAGCCGCGCGAGACGACAGTAAGCCACGGAAAAAACGGATGAACACAATTAGCTTAATGATAGTCGTAGTGTATGCGCTGATCGCGCCGCGCTGGACGGTGCAGACGAGTGGAGTTACAGCGCGTTTGCGTGGTGTCAGTGCGGTCAGTGAACGTGTCGCATGGGCCAGCGGATCCGCATCGACGGTGCTCCGCACAACTAACGGTGGCGCGACGTGGCGAAAGTTGAACGTCACGAGCGAAGCGCTCGACTTTCGCGACATAGACGCGATCGATGCGCAAACTGCTTACGCTCTCAGTATTGGAAATGGACCAGCGTCGCGGATTTACAAAACGACCGACGCCGGCGCGACGTGGACCTTGCAATTCCAGAACAAGGATCCAAAAGCGTTTCTCGATGCGATGTCGTTTTGGGACGCGAATAACGGCGTCGTTTTCGGTGATTCGATTAACGGGCAGTTCTACATTTTGTTGACTGATAACGGTGGCGAAACGTGGTCGCGTTTAGCTGTTTCACGTTTGCCACACGCGCTGGAAAACGAAGGTGCGTTTGCGGCGAGTGGGACCAACATCGCAGTCTTTGGCAAAACGCACGCGTGGATCGGAACTGGCGCGAGCGCGAAAGCGCGCGTCTTGCGAAGCACGGATCGCGGCCGTTCGTGGGAAGTCGCGGACACGCCACTCGCTGCCGGACAGTCCACTGGAATTTTCTCGATCGCCTTTCGCGACGAAAAGCATGGCGTCGTCGTAGGTGGTGATTACAGCAAAGAAAAAGAAGCTGTTGATAACCTTGCGGTAACGGACGACGGCGGCGTCACGTGGAAACTCGTCAAAGGTCTGTCAGGCTTTCGTTCCGTCGTCGCTTACGTGCCGGGCGCGAAAACCCCGGCACTCGTCGCGCTTGGTCCATCAGGCGGCGACTACTCGCTCGACGACGGACAAACCTGGCAACCAATCGAAGGCCCGGGTTTCGACACCTTTAGTTTCATAC
>DATNJO010001131.1:0-3039 GCA_035603895.1 Pyrinomonadaceae bacterium | reverse complement strand
GAACTGGGCGTTTCGAAACGTAGCTTCGGACCCGGCACAGCCAGACCTGTGATTCGCGGTTTTGACGGCGATCGTGTGCTCGTACTTCAGGATGGCAATCGCATCGGCGGGCTGGGTTTTGAATCCGGCGATCACGCCGAACCGATCGACGTCTTGACTGTTGAAAAAGTTGAAATCGTAAAAGGTCCGGCAACTTTGCTTTATGGCAGCAACGCGATCGGCGGCGTCGTCAACACCGTTTCCGGACACGACTCACCGCACCAGGGCGTTAACGGTTACTTCACCGCACTCGGCAGCACTAACAGCAATCAAGCAGGCGGCAGCGCCGGTTTCGAGTTTGGCACCAACCGTTGGCTCGTGTGGGCCAATGGCGGCGGTCAACGCTCCGGCGACTACGACACGCCCATCGGTAAAGTGGAAAACTCCTTCTCGCGAGAAGGCAGCACAGCGGTCGGTTTTGGCTTCTATCCAGACAAAGCGTTCTTCAGCGTAAATTACAACTTCAACCAGCGACGCTACGGCATTCCAGTCGATCCAAACGAAACCGATCCGGAGGTCGTCGAATTAAATCCGCGTCGCCACAGTATCGAACTCCGCGGCGGTTTTCGCGAAAATCCTTCGTTCTTGCAGGCCGGAACATTTTCCGTTCAGTACAACAACTACACGCACGCCGAAATCAACTCCGAAACCGGAGAAATCGGGACGCAGTTCAAGAACAACTCGGTCGGTTACCAGGGACTCTTCGATCAGCGAAAGATGGGTCATCTCTCCGGCCGCTTCGGTTTCTGGGGCATGCACCGCGACTTCTCCGCCACCGGCGAAGAAGCACTCGCGCCACCAACAAAGCAGAACGCTTTCGCTGTCTTTGCTCTTGAGAACGTCGACTTCGAACGCGTCGCACTCCAGTTCGGCGCGCGACTCGAAAACAATCGCTATCGGCCGGAAGCCACCGTGTCGCGCGGCGTTCTTCCCGACCGCGACTTCACCGGTTTGTCAGCCGCTGCCGGCATCCGCGTAAATACGTGGAAGGGCGGCGCACTCGTCGCGAACTACTCACATTCGTATCGCGCGCCGTCGCTCGAAGAGTTGTACAACCTCGGACCACATCCGGGTAATCTCGCCTTCGAAATTGGCGACCCGAATCTCGTTCGCGAACGCAGCGACGGTCTCGATTTCGGCGTCCGTCATTCGTCAAAACGCGTGCGTTTCGAAGCCAACGGTTTTTACTACCACATCAAGGATTTCGTCTTTCTCGCGCCGACCGGGGACATCGAGGACGGGCTGACCGTCGCTGAATACGACCAGGGAACAACGCGTTACACGGGAACCGAAGCGCAGTTCAGCACAGCGTTGCATCCGTCGGTCTGGCTCAATCTCGGCCTCGACTACGTCAACGCAAAGCTGACCGACACCGACACGCCGTTGCCGCGCATCCCGCCGTTACGCGGGCGCGCCGGGCTCGAGCTCAGGTTCAAAAACCTGCTGCTGAACCCCGAAATCGTGATGGCGAACCATCAGGACCGCATTTTTCCGACCGAAACGCCGACCGCGGGTTACGCCGTGGCGAATCTGTCGGGCTCTTACTTGATCGCCGAAAACCACCGCGCGCACATCATCGCGTTTAACTTCTTCAACATGGGCGACACGCTGTATCGGAACCATCTGTCGTTTATCAAGGAGTTTGCGCCGGAAATGGGGCGGGGTTTCCGGGTGACGTACACGTTGAGGTTTTTCTAAAAGATCGAACCAGGCGCGCTAGCGAGACGTATCCGAAGTTGTTTGACACACTGGGCGGAGCATTCCTAGAATTACAGCTTGTTTCGCCCAGTTTATTCCGCTCTTGGCTCTAAACCCCGAGGATTTCGCAGTGAGCCTGGTCAAGATCATCGTAATCACGATTATCGTGATTCTCAGTATCCTCCTCTTCGGTCGTTTTTTCGTCTAGCCGAACGGTCGATGCTGTCCCGCGTTTTACCTGCTTGCCTGATAGCCTTTTTCCTCCTCGGCTCTCAGGCCGCGACAACCATTGCGCAAGAAGCGGGTGATGAGGACGACGTCGTCCGCGTCAACACCGAACTGCTCCTGTTTCCCATTCGAATTCGCGACAAGAAAGGCCAGGCCGTTGCGGGTCTGACCGACGCCGACCTGACGCTGAAAGATCAGGATCAGGCGACTACCGGAATTTATTTTTCACCCGGCGCCGACCGCGTCGCGATGCTGTTTGCGCTCGATCAATCGGGGAGTCTGCGCGAGATCATCGCGCAGCAACAGGACGCGGCCTTGTCGCTGTTTTCCCGTTTCAGCGAACGTTCGAGTATCGCAGTGCTTCGTTTCAACGACACTTCTTCGCTCGCGACGCCGTTTACAAAAGAGACTGCTGAGGCGCGTGAGGCATTCGTATTCGCGGCAGTACGTGACCGGCGAACAGCGATCTTCGACGCGGCGATGAAGTCAGTTCAGGCGTTTGACGCGTTGCCACCTGTTCGCGGCGAGCGGCGGATCGCGATTCTGATCAGCGACGGACTCGATAACGCGAGTAGAACCAGCGCCGAGAGCGTCATCAATACCGCAGTGGAAAAACGAGTTTCGTTTTACGTGATTCACTTGCCGCTGTTCGAGCCGCGCGATGGACATCTCGCCGTACGCCGACCGAGCAAAGGTTTTCGCGAACTCGCGGAGAAGACCGGTGGCAAGTATTTTCTTGTTGGCGATGCGAAGTCAGCATTGCAGCCGCGCGCAAACGATCTCACGCCGATTTTTCAGGCGATCGAAGAGGATTTGAAAAGTCAGTATCTTCTGGGTTTCTATATAGCCGAATCGTCGCGTGACAATCGCAAGCACGTTTGGTCGGTGAGTTTGAAGCCGGATGGCATCGAATACTCCGTCGGGCGTCTCGGATTTTCACGCACGCATAAATTCATGATCAATCAGCCACCAACTAAATGAGACTAATCAAACGCGCCCTAATCAGTGTCTCCGACAAGACCGGCATCATCGACTTCGCACGCGAACTCAAACAATTCGACGTGGAGATTATCA
>DATNJO010001130.1:0-4021 GCA_035603895.1 Pyrinomonadaceae bacterium | reverse complement strand
CGCCGACACCGAGGCCTGCGCCGAATGCGCCGCGGCCGCTCACTGGCCGGCAGATCGGCGAGCAACTCGACAAGTTTTTGAAAGAGAATGGCGCGATCGTTCGCGTGAACGACGCGGGACGCGAGTTTCGGCAGATCCGTGCTTTCAACAACAGTACGTTTGACGTTAATAAAGTGATTCCAACCGTTGTGATGAGCAACGAAGACTTCGGACGCATCACCCGCATTCTCAACGACGGCACTGAGGTCACGCTGGAATTTAATATCGTGAACCGCGTCTATCCGGAAGGCGCCACGTCTTACAACACGATCGCGGAGATCCGCGGCAGTGATAAAGCGGACGAGATCATCATGCTCGGCGGCCACCTCGATTCGTGGCACGCTGCGACCGGCGCCACCGACAATGCGATTGGTTGTGCGATCATGATGGAAGCCGCTCGCATTTTGAAAACGATCGGCGTGAAACCACGACGAACGATTCGTGTGGCGTTGTGGAGTGGCGAAGAGCAGGGCTTGCTTGGTTCGCAGGCTTACGTGAAAGAACACTTCGGATCGTTTGAGGAGCCGAAGGCAGGTTACGAGAAGTTTGGCGGCTACTTCAACATCGACTCCGGCACCGGCCGTGTGCGCGGCGCATCCGTCTTTGGCCCACCAGAAACCGCGAATATTCTGCGCGGGATACTCGAGCCGTTTGCGAGCGATGGTGTCGTGGGCGCGACCGCGTCGCGCAGTCGCCGGCTTGGCGGTTCGGACAATACCTCGTTCAGCCAGGCGGGGTTGCCGGGCATCGGCATGGGCCAGGATCCGATCGAGTACAACTCGCACACCTGGCACACAAATCTCGACACTTACGAACGTATTCTCGAAGACGACGTGAAGAAAGACGCGATGGTCGTTGCGTGGGCTGTATATCAGTTGGCGATGCGCGACGAGATGTTGCCACGATTCTCGAAAACCGAGATGCCGCCGAAACCAGCGGAGGAACCTTCCGCGCAACCTTCGCCGACTCCAACTCGTAGAGATACGTCGTCTGGCCGCGCAGCACCGGCGAACTGAACGCCGACAGGATTAACAAGTTTTACAGGATGAAATGAAAATGAGTTGGACGTCATACCTCGTTTTGAAAGCATCTTCTAACTCCTGTAATCCTGTCATCACTCGCCGTCAGTTTTTGAGGCGCAGCGCGATCGCCGTCGCAGGCGCGGGTTTGGTTAATTCGCCACTGGCTCACGGCGCGACCGCAGTCATACTGAAAGGCCCGGCTAAGAAGGTGCTCGTGTTGGGCGCCGGAATGGCCGGGCTTGTTGCTGCTTACGAACTCACGCAACTCGGCCACGACGTGACCGTGCTCGAGGCGCGCACGCGTCCGGGCGGACGCGTTCACACCTTGCGCGGCCCTTTCTCCGACGGCTTGTTCGCGGAAGAGGGCGCCGCGCGCATTCCCGACAATCACGAACTGACGCTGAAGTATGTGAAGCAATTTGAGCTGCCGCTCGAACCGTTTTACCCCTCACGACTCAACATCGTTCGATTCGATCGCGGTAGTCGAGAGGAAGTTCCGATCGAAGGTTATACCCAAGCGATGGCCGAGAATTATGGCGGAGACTTGGGTGACCGACCGGAACGCTGGCAAAAGATCAAAGGCGGAACCGATCTGTTGCCGAAGGCATTTGCGCAACGGCTCGAAAGCAAGATTATTTACGACGCTCCGGTGGTCAGGATCGATCAAGACGCGAAGTCGGCGCGAGTACTGTTTTCAAAAGCAGGTGCCAAACAGAGACTCTCCGCAGACGCGGTGCTCTGCACGATTCCGTTTTCCGTTTTGCGCAACATTGACCTTCCCGCCTTATCGTCGCGAAAACGCGACGCGATCAAACGCACGCAATACGACGCTGTGTCGCGCGTGTATGTGCAAACAAAGAATCGCTTCTGGGAAGAACGCGGGTTGAACGGATTTGCATTCACCCGTGGCGCGATCGAGATTTGGCAACCGACCTGGAGCCAACCCGGACCGCGTGGAATCTTGATGACCTACGCGCGTCCCGGCGAAGCCGAACGCATCACTAAGTTAAAAGAGCCCGAACGAATCAAGACGACACTGAAACAACTTGACGGGATCTTTACTGGCCTGAGCGTGAGTTGGGAACGCGGCGCGACGAAGTGTTGGCTGGACGATGAGTGGTCGCGCGGTGCGTGGGCGTTTGTTGGCTTAACTGATTTCGCAACAGCGGTCGTGCCGGACGGGCGGATTCACTTCGCAGGCGAACACCTTTCGGCGTGGTCTTCGTGGATGCAAGGCGCGTTGTCGTCGGGGTTGCGAGCCGTGAAAGAGATCGATGAAGCACAGTATCCGGCAGTGAAGACCGCCGCTCAGTAGTTGGCAATCGTTCTAGTCTTCGAACAAATCGTCAACTGGCATAGTCCAGCCCGGCACAGCAGGCTCCGCTTCAGCGACTTCGCCCCGTTTATAAACAATCGCTGTCTCAGGAGCGTTCGCGCGGTACACGTGCACCACGTCTTGGCTTAGCACGTCAACATCCCAGACAACGAGCGTGCCCGCGGCGAAGTAGTCGGCACGTTTTTCAGCCATCCTTCGTTCCGCACGAGGACCATAATCACCCTCGCTGCGAACCTCTACGGCGAAAGCTGGAGCGCCCTGATAGAACTTCATTCCTGAAGCCCGCTCAACGACAAACGCAGCGTCAGGACTGAAGGACTTACGATGCGGCAGGTTCACGACAAATGCTTTGTTATCACCTACCGCTCGGCCAAATTTCCGCTGTTTGCTGTAATTAGAGAGTGAGGAAAAGATTGCATCTCCCGCGACACCAGGGTCAATACCAGTTGGAGACATGATGAGGATTTCTCCGTTGACGAGCTCAGCCTTGCCCTCGACCTTGTAGAGATCTTCAATTGTGGCTTCGACTTTAATGCTCATAGGCACTTGTGAGTATTTTCAGTTTACTTCCTTGCTCGCATAATACCACTCGTCACGAGAACCGCAACCACGTCACGGTTTCGCGATCACTAACGGAGTAGCTTCCAGCTCACGCCGATAAAAAACCCGAGGCCGTTGGACGCTGCGCTTCTGCGGATCGGCAACACTCGCTTCGCCTTCAGTAAATGCGATCCCCAAACCAACACCGCGGCCCGCTGTCATTTTTTCCTGCTGCATCTGCGGCACGCGCTCCGTGGCGAAGTTGAGCCACTCGCGCGCGATCAGCACGCCATCTTTGGGTTCAGTATCGGCAACCGGACTCTTCAATCCTTCTTCAACCAACGCGTACGTCAAATATCCGTGACCGAGTTGCGCGGCTTCCAGCGCGGCCTGAAAACTCTGCGCCGCCGTCAGGATGTACATGCCTTTTTCGTAGGCGAGTTGGGCCAAGCCTTTGGAATTCATCGGACCACGCCGTTTCTCCTCAGCTTCCAACGCCTGACCGGAATTACACGCGTCGATAATCAGCAACAAATGACCCGCGTCAATGCCTTCAACAGCAGCTTCCAACTCGAGATCGGAAATGCTGTGCGCCAGCATCGTCTTCAATCCTTCCTCAGTCAACTTCGTGCGATCGCCCGTGTAACCGAGGTCGTGCGGAATCAGATAGAACCGTTGTGCCTGCGCGGTGCCGTGCCCCGCGTAGTAGATGATCACGGTGTCTTCCGGCTCCACGCGCTTTAACGCATCGAGTGGTCCGGCTTTCAACGATGGTGGCCCAGTCTCACCTGCCAGACGTTTGATCGCGGCGAGTATGTTTGCCTTCGTCGCATCTTTGTCGAGCAGTTGAACTACCTCAACACGCTCAAATTCGCCGATCTGCGCCTGCCGCCGGCGCACTTCGTCACCAAAACTCTGCGCATCAGCGGTCGCATACTTCAAGTTGTATTGCGAATTCTCATATTCATTCACGCCAACGGCGATGATGTACGCAGTGCCTTTGCGCTTCAAACTCTCTGCGCCCGTAAACACCAGCGGCGCATCCTTGCTCTTCACGTTGTCGCGATTGAACGCATAAGCCACG
>DATNJO010001129.1:0-5969 GCA_035603895.1 Pyrinomonadaceae bacterium | reverse complement strand
TTTCTTTTTGAAGTGATTATTACAGTCGATGGGACGGATCCTGGCGAACCCGAGGATCTGTGCAACATGCTACTACCCGTCGGTGTCGTGCATCGCGTTCTCGCACAGCCACGTAAGGGATACAGGTTAGCAACCGCCAGGAACAACGGGATCAGGGCTGCTATGGGCGAGCTGATCATTCTGCTCGACTTCGATATCGTGACCGAGGCCGACTTTCTTCGGCACCACGTTCGTTGGCATAGAATCGGTGAGTCGCTCGTTACTTTTGGTCTTCGCGAGTTCCGCGATCTCTCAGGAATTACTGTCGAGGAGGTTGCAAACGGAGTCGTCGATCTTGCTTCGCTTCCACCTGTACCAAGCATATCTAACCGATTACGCGCCACAGACTCGCGCGTGCGGGAGCTCGAGTGGATACACGAACATCCCGCACCTTACAACTTGGGCCATGGATTTAACCTGGGTTTTCGTCGAGTACATGCGTTGCAGGCTGGCTTATTCGATGAGACTTTTAATGGCGCTCCAAACTACGAGGACATCGAGTTTTGCTTTCGAATGTGGAGTCTGATTGGCTGCCGCATTATTCATGCTCCGATGTGCCGGGTCTTTCACCAGGAGAATAACATCGTCACGCGAAAGGAGCGTGCCATCGGAATGGAGCTGAATCGCAGAAAACTATACGCTCTCGTGCCGGAGCTTGCAGACTACCGTCGAACGTTCCGGATTGGTGAGTGGGGCGAGAGCATGGCAGCGCTGCCGAGTGGTACGGAGTGAGGCAATGTCGAAGTTCCCTGACCTGACGGTCTACGTGCCCATGAAGGATGCCGAGGACTACGCAGAAGTGTTCCTCAGAAGTGCTGCACTTCATGGCGCATCGCGCGATTTCCATATGACGATGTCCATTCTCGTCAGTGGTAACATCGATAACACTTTAGACATCTGCCGATCACTCGTCCCCGAACTCCCATTTGAATGTCGAGTGCGTTCAATAGACGACCTTCCTCGGAACGCACGTTCTGAAATCGCGGCTATAGTCGACGCCAACGATGGCTTTTACAACGAGGGTATTGTGGATTGGCTTGTGAACGAGAATCTCGAACAATGTACCTACTATGCAGGCATGCATATCGACCTCGTTTTTCGTCAATCCGGTCTATGGGACGAATTACTGGCGAAGATGATAAGTATCGGAGCCGATCTTGCGGGTATATTCGCACCGGGCGAGTTGTTGCCCAGAGAAGGAGCCATGTTTCTGACTCCGCCAAGGATCTTACCGATCGTTACTATATGTCATCGCGAAAGGGCGCGCGCTTTGGGGGTGAAATGGACCAGGCCCTGCTCAACCGAGAGTCGGCAAGATCGACTAATTGTAGACAATGGAACGCTCGCGCTAGATGCTTTGACGGGTGAAAAAGCCGTGGAGCTTGACGCAACTTTTCTGCCTATCACTGTGGAATATGTGGAACAGTTTATTGAGCATTTCGGTTTTCTGTGGACGCGGAGGTTTCCCTCATCTGTTCACGAGCGCGATGGAGAGCGCAGCCGCGAGCGCGTTCGAGCTGAATTGAGTCTTATTCGTGATCGACTCGGAAAGTGAACATGTCACTGAAGCGAGGGCAAATTGACATTAACCCACTGGCCCAATTAACGTGCGTTATTCCTTTCCGGAATGACAGTCGACAAAGACGCCAGAACTTGAGCGCAGTGGTTGGGTATCTGACTGAGCTAGGTTGCACCATTGTCGTTGCAGAGTCTGGAGTGCGACAACATGCTCCCGAAGCGGTAACAACGCGCAGCCCGAAATGCAGCTTTCACTTTCACTCGGACGTCGAACCTTTATTTCACCATACCCGCGCGAGAAATCAGGCCGCGTATAGTGTACGTACACCCCTGTTCGCGCTCTGGGACGCCGACATTGTAATTCCGCGTCTTCAACTCGTGTGGTCTGCTACCCGACTTCTTGAGCGAGTATGCGATTATGCATTCCCATTCGACGGTCGGTTTGTCGATTTCGCCCACCATGCCACGGCCGGCCACCTCTCCGGTGCAATGCGGCAAGTCGCATTTGCCACCTGTCCACCACACGTGGACGAGAATCGCGAGGGTAGAGTGACGGTCATGGCGAACGGAAGAAAGTTAACTGGACGCATGGCAACGAAAAAATCGGTCGGAGGTGCAGTTCTGTTTTGGCGAGACGTCTTCATGGAGGGTGGAATGGAGAACGAGGCTTTCGTTTCCTACGGCCCTGAGGATCAAGAACGTGATGTTCGCTTCCGGAAGCTCGGGTTTGTATCGTGTCGTGCCAAAGGATTGCTGTACCACTTAAGTCATCCAAGAGGACTGAACAGTGATGATGGCCATTCGTTGACCGCTACTAACCGGGCGGAGTTCAGACGAATCAAGAAGCTGTCTCGAGCGTGCCTGACAGCCGAAATTGCTGAGTGGAGTTGGACCAAACCTCCAATCCAGAGATTTCGCATTATCTCTTAAGAATGTCGGCAACTGCTGGCAACCTGGCAGAGATTTCTGCGAACAGTTCTTCCAGAGGCGTATACATCCTCATCAAATGCTGGGCATTGTGTGACGTAACAGGCCGAAGGGCTTCGCGCGCCTGGCGAAGCTGTTCTTGTGAGAGATTTCCGAGACGTTCAATAACACTATAAATGCGGCGCAATCTCAGATCGTCATCGACGATCGAATCGTATTCTTCGTCGATTATTGGTGAGAATGTCTGAAACCCGAGGCTCCGAAGATAACTTAGCAATCCGGGAGTACCAACCACGATAAACGGCAAGCCGTGCACGATCGGCTTCCAGATTTTTTCCGACGGATAAAGCAGATCGTTACGGTATTGCGTTTCCGTAACGATGCTGAAAAAGCAATTCCGATATGGCCAAGATTCGGTCGTTTTCACATAGAAGAAATCATCGACCTTGACTCTTTTACCCCCTCCCAGGTTCCAATTCGAAGGCATGTCTGTTCGGTCAATTACCATTGGTATTTTCTTTTTCACTTCTTCCCACGCTCTCTGTAATCCCGGCTCGTCATACCAGGATGTGTCCGGTTCCTCATCGTTGAAGCTTACGAGGCTGCGCTCCAGAAGCCCACACGATTGCAGGCAGACAACGATGTGGCGCCGATATCCGCGTGTGATGCGGTTCATACATAGAAAAAGTTTAGCCGGTTCATAGTCGTTGTCAGACACACTCGCATAAACATCGCTTAGTGGACGGTCGAGTGGCTTAATCTCAATATCGATACCGTAGTGCGCAAGACCACGTTCTGAGCTGACAAGATCCCAATGCATCGTAATGTCATACCCGCTTTCATGCAGCCGGCGCATCATCTTGGTCATGTAAGAAAAATACTCACCCGTGCGCACTTCGAAGTACGTCGCATCCCCTATTTCCCTCTCAAGTTTCCATTGCCGATATTCGGGATCGGTGTTCAGGTTTCCATTCACGAACCAAACAGCACCGGAGGGCAAATTGTTGTTCTGTACGAAATCGAGAAGCCGATCGTAGACGCTACATAATCTACCGTCTGATTGGCGCGTATAGGAAAGAAGACGTCCCTCATTGCCATAAAAAATGATGATGAGGGCTCGTCCAATTCTTGCGGCCTCAAAAACAGCGGGCGGAATATGAGGAGTCAGGAATTCCTGTATGATGCCTTCCTCTAACCATTCCAGAAATTCCCAGCGCAACTCTACCGGATAAAGAAATGGAGATCGTTCTGCAAGGACCTCATCCAGGGAACAGAGACGAAATTTCTCGCGGTCCAGAAGCAGCATTATGGGGATCCAGTAATGCCACAAATATTGCGCGTCCGGCGCGTCGGAGACGGTGCCGATCGTCCAAGATGAGTCTCCTGTTTTCTCGAAAGTTCGATAGGCAACGTTAATCATGCTCAGGTTTGGGTCCGATTCCGACGTGAATCAACCTAACACTCTCAGGTTGTGGCGGCAGATAACGCCAAGGATCAATTATGACAGACCCCGGTGGAAACTTTGCTTTTACAAACTCAGAGTGTTTGGCGCCAATGAGGAAAACGTGAGGCTTCATGTTTGATATGTCACGGTACTCACTGTCGACATACGGATCATAAAGGAACGGGTGAATACCACGTCCTTCCAGTATCGCCCGCAACAGTAACGCGGCGCTCCCGACAGTCAGGTTAGACTCGGTCTTGAAGCTGTAACCGAGGATGGCTTTAGGAAGATCATACTCACACATCAGGTCCGCCAGCCATTCGGTCTGGTTTTCGCGCGCGGCCATGAGGCTGCCAAACAAATCGTGACTTAGTGGCAATCGACTCGCCAGCCATGACATGGCAATGTTGTCACGTGGGTGGCAACCACCGCCGTCACCCATACCGCCGTCCATATAGTTAGTACTAATGAGGCGCCGATGCGCACCTTTCAAGGCATGTATAACTTCTTCAACGTTTGCGCCCGCTGTTTTATGGCAAATTTCCATCAAGGTATTCGCGTATACGATTTTTATGCCGATGTAGGTATTGTATGCAACCTTGGTGAGTTCGGCGCTTTCTATCGACATGCGGTATACCGGTGCGCTAGTTATAGTCGTGTAAAACGACTCCATTTTCGCGGCCGCACATTCGTCATCGACCCCCAGAAGAACAAATTCAGGATTGAGGAAATCCCGCATTGTTGTACCCATTGCTATAAAGAAGGGGTTGTAACAAAGACGGACCCTAGACCCCTTGATGGGCTTGATATGACGCCGCACTGTGCCCGGCAAAACAGTGGAGATGAGAGAAACGACCAAATCACGTTTCACGATGGCGGCAATTTCCTTGATGGCCCGAACGAGATACTGGTAATCAAAATCCGCAGGCTGCCCGTTGAGCTTTGTTATGCCTTCGTACCGCGCCTCGTGCGGCGTTTGCACCGCGATAAAGATAATTTCGCTATGTGCGATAACATTTTCCAATGAGCCGAAGCGAAGCGTGCTCCTTTCGAGATATGTGTTGAAGGGCTCCCGGCCGTCTGGACCGGTCTCCCTATATGGGCGTGGGTTTTTGTTCATTAGTTCGGGCACGATGTCGTAGCCGAGTACGTCATGACCCTTGAGGGCAATAGCAATGGCACAAGGCAAACCAAGCTTACCGAGGCCGAGGAAACCAATCTTCATATTGTTCTCCAAATAGAGACAATTGGGTTAAGGACTGAGGTTGTCCTCTGGTCAAGTCTTATGGAATTTCCCACTGCCCTGAGTGCGCGGAGCGTACCAGCGCGTCAATCACAGCCATATTCTTAACCGAATCTTCTAACGCAATCGCTTGCTCCGCAACCTCGCGAATCGCTTGCGAGAAGCAGTCACCTTGAATCGTGTATTGGTTGCAGAGCGGGAATTCCAACACTTCAATACTGTTACCCTTATTGTTCGAATCATCCTCAATGAAGATTCGTGCTCTCCGTGTAGGCGGAGGCGTAAAAGGAATCTCTACTTCGATTCGTCCACGCGTGCCAAACATCTGAATGCTCTGACACGGCGTTAACTGTGTACCACAGGTGAATGTGGATTGCCCTGACTTGAAGTCAAGCATTGCCGAGGTCAAACGATCAATGCCGAGCTCCGGATCATGTTTGATCAAGGCAAGTACTCGCCAGGGTTCGAAATCGAAAATGAATCGCGACATAGTAATCGGATAACAACCAATATCCAGCAGTGCTCCGCCTCCCATGTCCGTTTTGTTGCGAACGTTGTTTGGATCGCGGTTGAAGTAACTGAAGAAGCCGGTAATCAAACGGAGATCTCCGATTCTTCCTGACTTGATAACATCGCGCACTCCCAACCATTGCGGATGTGTGCGCACCATGAATGCTTCCTGAATTTTCACGCGAGTGCGTTCGCAGACTGCCTGGAGCGACTCTGCTTCCCGCGCATTTAACGCGATTGGCTTTTCGCAAAGGACATGTTTCCCCGCTTCAGCAGCCTTGATGGTCC
>DATNJO010001128.1:0-4575 GCA_035603895.1 Pyrinomonadaceae bacterium | reverse complement strand
CTATTCGCGCTTGTTCACCTGCCAAACCCGCTGTTATTCGTGCTAACACTCGCGGGTGGGGTGATCTGGGCAAAAATCTACCAAAAGCGCCCAAATTTGTATGCAATCGCACTTTCACACGCGCTCACCTCGCTCGCCGTTGCTGTTTTCCTGCCATCAGCATGGGCAAACAACCTCCGTGTCGGGTTCAAATTTTTTGGCTGATTAGTGCTATACCGGTTTGAACAACCCGTATGTTAGAATCGCAACGCCTTGCAAGAGAACAGGTCGGGCGGTTGCTGCCGGTAATGCCGGGAGAGGAAAGTCCGAACACTACAGGGCAGCGAGCCCGCTAACGGCGGGGCGTTTGGTGGTTGAAAGACTGCTGGGCGACGACAAGTGCAACAGAAAACAGACCAGCTCTTTTGAGACCTTCGGGTTTCGAGAGTGATGGGTGAAATGGTGCGGCCCGTAAGGGCTTAATGTAAGAGCGCACCGGCGCGTATGGTGACATGCGCGGCCAGGCAAACTCCTCGCAGTGCAAGACCAAATAGGGAGGCGTCACTAGGGCTGCCCGCCCGAAGCCTTAATTGGCTACGACCTCCGGGTAGGTCGCTGGAGCCAGCCGGCAACGGCTGGACTAGATGAATGATCGCCACTCCGAAATATTCGGAGTACAGAATTCGGCTTACAGACCTGTTCCGCATTTGCAGGGTAATCCCGACAATGGCAAGTGAGGGTGACGTTTAGATGGCAAATCGCAAAGGGGTTTTCATCGGCGCTTATGTTCCGAATCATCTGAAGGAATCGCTACGCCGCCGTGCCGCCGCCGAACATCGCACACTCTCGCAGGAGATTACCCGCATCCTCGAAGAGGCGGTTCATGGGCGTGGCTTGCCGCCAGGCAGTCTCGATCGACGTACGAAGGAATCGCAACCGCGCAGACGAGAGAGCGATCCGATGCCTCGGCGTCGTGCTACCGACGCTCCTTACGTCGGTGGAGGCGGTAATAACAGATCAGGTGATGAAAGACGCAGCTAGTTGAAGTACCTGATCATCGCCGCGCTGGTTAGCATTGTCTTCGTGATCGTCTATTCCCGTGTCCGGCCTTACCTCAAGTTAATTCGCAAGGTAGTTGAATCACTCAACGTCGCGACTGAAGGCACGGTTACATCCGCGGACCAACAGCGTTCGCCTTCCAAAAACAAACTGGTGCGTTGCGATAGTTGCGGCACGTGGATCCCCGCCGAACGCGCGTTGCACCTCGGCTCGGGCCTCGCGAGTTTCTGTTCGACGGAGTGCCTTACGAAGAACTCTCAGGCGAAGGAACGGAAGCTTGCGGGCTAGTTCTGAGTTCAGCCTTTAGGCTGCCGCTCCGCGGACAAGCTTAAGCTTGAACTCAAAACTAAACTTCCGGCGCAACACTGGCCTCACGAATTGCTTTGTCAGTGTTTGTAATCGCCAGCACGATTAATCCCACCACAAAGAAGAAGATCAGCGACAACAGCGCCTGCCGGTAGGAACCCGTACGCGCGATCACGATGCTGAACAGTAGCGGTCCCATCCATGATGTGCCGCGTTCGGAGACCTCGTACAGGCCAAAAAAGCTCGCCTCCTTGCCCGGTGGAATCATTCGCGAGAAGAGTGAGCGCGAGAGTGCTTGCGAACCGCCGAGCACGATTGCGATCACGGCGGCCATGACCCACGCCTCGGCCACCGTGTTGAGAAACTGATAAGCGTAGATCACCACTCCCGCCCAGATTACCAGCGACACGATGATCGCGTTTTTCGTTTTGATTAGATAAGCGAGCCGTTCGAAGAGCAGCGCGCCCACGACCGCCACAAACTGCACGACCAGAAAAATCTTCAACAGAAAACCGGGGTTGCCACCGGGAAACAACTCCTGCTCGAGAAACGCACTCGACGCAAAGATCACTGTTTGAATGCCGTCGTTGTAGACCAGATAGGCGATGAGATAGCGCAACGTCAGTGGCAAGCGCCGCAGCTCTTTGAACGTAGCGAAGATCTCCGCAAAGCCGGCGCGGATGTAACTCACACCGGGCGGCAAACTCTTTTTCTTTGGCCGCGAGCGCAGAAGGGAAAAAGTGATGAGGGCAAACGCGCCCCACCAAACACCCGCCGACAAAAGCGACAATCGCACCGCGAGACCAGTTGAGATTCCAAACGACTCGGCGTTCTGCACCAACAGAAAGTTCAAAACGAGCAACAGCGCGCCGCCGAGATAGCCGTACGCGAAGCCGCGACTCGATACCTTATCTGTTTGGTCGTCTGTGGCAATCTCCGGCAGGAACGCGTTGTAGAAAACGATCGAAGCGCCAAAGCAAACGTTGGCGATGATGAACAACACACCGCCGAATAGATACCAACCGTCCGCGATGAAAAACATCAGACAGTTTGCGATGACCGCGATATAGCAGAATAGCGCCATCAAACGCTTTTTGAGATCGGAGTAGTCGCCGAGTGCGCCGAGCACCGGAAGCAAAAACACTTGTAAGCCGACGGAGATCGAGACGCAGAGTGTCGGTAGCGATTTAGCGGTGACGTTGCCGAGTGGTCCAAGATCGAGGACCACGCCGTTTTCACCAACTGCCGATTGGGCCAGACGCGTGATGTACGGACTGAACAGAGCGCCGACGACAGTGGTGTAGAAGGCCGAGTTGGCCCAGTCGTACATCTTCCAGCCGAAGATCTCGCGGGGATTGTTTTTGTCAGTCATTTATTAGTCAGCAACGCGACGATGGCGGGTGTGATGTCGGCGAGGTTGTTGATCCGGGCTGCGATTCGCTCACGTTGAGCACCCCAAACGATGGTTGGTACTGCATGCAGCGTGTGATTGCGTGACGACAGATCTTCGATATTGCCGTGGTCGCTCGTGAGTATAACGGTAGTTCTTTCGAGATCAAGCTTTATTAATAGTTCGCGAATGAAAAGCGCGAGACTCGTCAGGATCGTTTTCGCCAGGTCCATATCCTGCGCGTGTCCGGCTTTGTCGGTGATGAAGTACTCGTAAAGCGTGAATCGATTGTCCGCAACGATGCGTGACAGCACCATCGCTGCCTCCTGCTCGGTTCGCGGAGCAACGTCTTCGCCGCGTTCGATCAGAATGCGATTGGTGTAGTCCATGAAAACGGCGTTGTCGTTTCGCACGTCGTCCATAGTGCGGAAACGCAAGCCCGCTGCTTCAACCGCGGCGGTCGTCGCGGAGATCCAGCGTGGGCGTTCGCTGAAGAATCCGCTCGTGTACGCATTCGCAAACGTGACTGGCTCGATATCTGCTTCGGCGAGCTGACGAAAAATCGAGTGCTGGCCGATGATCTCGAGCAACGGTTTGTTCGGAAAACCCTGCTTGTGATAACCGATCGTTGCAGGCGCGTTGATGCCGGTGAGAATCGTCGTTTGACCCGAAGCACTTTGCGGGCGGCCTTCGACACCGAGCCGCGGATCTGTCGGTACGATTATCCCGTCTAAAAAAGTTTCCGGAGTTTCGTCCTGGAAAACAGCGAGCGGCGTGGCGTCTGGAAGATTGTCGAGAGGATTGAATGGACCGCGTTTGCCGATGCCCAGACCGTCGATGAAGAAGAGCAGGACCGAAGCGTCACTCGTCGTCATGAAGAAGGCCACGCTCGCGATATAGATTCAACTTGTTGTGCAGTGTCTTGAGACTGATGCCTAACAACTCGGCGGCGCGCGTTTTGTTGTTCTTCGTCTTTTGCAACGTGCGCATGATCATCTGCCGTTCGACTTCTTCGAGCGGCGTGCCGACGGGCAACGTCAGAGTGTCTTCGTTGCGTAAACGTTCGCGTTGTTCGATCGGGTACGGCGCGAAGTGGTGACGTTCGATCTGTTCGCCGGAACAGATGATCACCGCGCGCTCGATCACGTTGCGAAGTTCGCGGATGTTGCCGGGCCAGTTGTGAAACTGAAGTGCTTCAATTGCCGCGCGATTCATAAAACGAGCCGGCCGTCCGTGCTTCTCGGCGAGTTGCGTGACGAGGTGTTGGGCCAACAGCGGCAAATCCTCTTTGCGTTCGCCGAGCGACGGAAGATGAATGCCGAAAACGTTGAGACGATACAGCAGATCGCTGCGCAGTTTACCTTCTTCTACAGCCTGATGCGGTTGGCGATTGGTCGCGGCGAGTAGTCGCACGTCCACTGCGATCTCTTTGCGGCTGCCGAGCCGGCGCACAGCGCGCTCTTCAATCACGCGCAGCAGTTTGGCTTGCAGCAACGGGGGCATCTCGCCGATTTCGTCGAGCAGCAACGTGCCGGTGTCGGCGAGTTCGAAACAACCCTGGCGACGGGAAGCTGCGCCCGTGAACGCGCCTTTTTCGTGGCCGAAGAGTTCTGATTCCATCAAGGTCTCGGGAATCGCGGAACAGTTGATCGCGACGAAGGGCCGATCGCGGCGCGGGCTCATCTGGTGAATCGTGCGCGCGACGAGTTCTTTGCCAGTGCCCGATTCGCCGGTGATCAAGACGGAGGCGGACGACGGCGCGACCTGTTCGATGAGCGTGTAGATCTTGCGGATCGATTCCGAGTTACCGACGAGTTCACCAAACGCACCGCGCTCCTGGA
>DATNJO010001127.1:0-2398 GCA_035603895.1 Pyrinomonadaceae bacterium | reverse complement strand
TACGCAGATGGTCTTATCCTGGGCTGACGTTCCAGCACACGCCCGATCAGTTGAAACGTTAGCTCGGCTATCTCTTTCTTCGTCGTACTCAAGACTTCTCTCGACTCTTCCGCAAACTTCGCTGGCGGCAGTTTCTCTGTCGTTCTCAGATACGTATGCAAGTGTTTGGAGATTGCGCCCCCGCGGCTGTTGCTACACTGAGCACAACGAAGCGACAAGTCGTTGCCTAAATAAACCGTCTCATCGCTAAAGGCTCTATGGCAACTCGCGCACGCCTTCAAGTCAGGCAAGAACCCTTCGATCTTCAACAACCAGACCTCAAAATAACGCAGCACCGCCTCCAGGTCTTCCGGCGATTGCGAAGCAGCTTCAAAACACGCGAGCGCCATTCGATAAAGATTGTCGTTTGCCTGGTGCAGTGGTGAAAAGTCGATCAGCAGATCACCCATGTATGAGAAGCCAGTGAGAATCGAAGCGTTCCCCGAAAGGTTAAAGCGAGATCTCAGGATCTCAGTTTGGCTGAAGGAAACGAGTTCCTGGTTTTCCTTCTCGAAATACGTGAGGTTAATGAGTGTGAAAGGTTCGAGCGAAGCGCCGAAACGATTTCTTAGCTTGCGGCAACCCTTGGCGACGCCGCGGATCAAACCTGCCGAACGGCTGAGGCACACGACAATCTTGTCAGCCTCTGCCAGATTGTACGTGCGCAGGACCAGGGCCTCGGTCTCATGAATGGCCACGCATCACCACGGAATGAAGTAGAGGATCCAAGCCAGCACCAGGCCGATGACGATAAACTCGGCGAACACCTTCAGCCCATAAAGCCAACGCTCGCGCGTGTTGTCTTTCGCCATCGCGCCGAACACGACAGAAGCCATCGCCGCAAACAGGCACATCACGAGGAAATGTCTCACGATCGCCTCCCTGCTGCGATATCAAACGCGTCGAGCATCGTTAAGTAATTCAGAAGCCCGGCGATGAGTAGAAAAGTGTTGCCATATTCGTAAGTCGCTCGCGCTGCTTGCACTGGATCGTCAGCGAAGCCGATGCCGAGTAGCCAACAGATTAGATAGAGCGCGCCGCTGCCGAGATTCGCGATCATCGGCGGCACCTGAAGCCAGACAGACGAACCTTGTCCGGTGGAAAGATCGAACATGTGCCCGCCCATTGCCAGACCTACAAAAAAGCAAAACCAAACTGCGCCACCCATCAATGCCGCCCGGCCCCACTTCTTCACCATCAGGTGGCCGCTGCCGGGGATGAACCAGGCAAGAATGCCGACGAGCCACGCCGAACCGGGTGTTGGTTCAACGTGCTCGACATGTAAGCGTTCCGACTTAACCAAAATTATGCCTCCGTGCGTATGATTGCCGTTAACCTTTTACCTTAAAGAAAGCTGGTTCCGCAAAAGGAACTTCTCTATCGAACTTGCGCCCCCGTTTTGAGTTCAAGCTTTAGCTTGTGCTTGAAGCAGCAGCCTAAAGGCTGAACTCAAAACGCTGAAACTGTTCATCCTCAACCTTAGCCGTCGGCATGACGACCTCTCACGATTCACCTTAGCTATTCATAGATCAAAAACGACTCTCGCAATTGCTTGAACTCTAGTAGCGGGCGCTTCCACGACTCGGCGATCGCGTCGAGTTCGGTTCCCTGTTCGAACGCCTCACGAATCTTCGCAGTGCCGGCGATCACGTCGAATGGATTCTTGTCGTAGACGTATTCGTAGGGCGGTTCTTTCCAGCGAAACTCGTTCGGGTACATGTCGTGAATCACCTTAACCATCGCGACACCTGCGAAGACAGGTTCGAATACGTCGCGATCGATGACGTGCGTTTGCACGCCGCCACACGTCACGCCTCCATGCTTCTGAAATGTCGGTTGAAACGCACAGCTTCTAAAGAAGACGCCCGGCAGATTCAATGCGTTGAGATTGTCAGCGTAGTCGTCGGGATCGATGTAAGGCGCGCCGATCAGTTCAAAAGGTCTTGTCGTGCCGCGGCCTTCAGAAACTTGCGTGCCTTCAAAATGAACCGCACCTGGAAACACCGTCGCTGAATCAAGCGTTGGCATGTTTGGTGACGGCAATACCCACGGTGCATCTGTCTCGTCGTGCCAGAACTCACGCCGCCAGCCATTCATCGGCACGATCTCCAGATCGCAGCCGATGTTAAAGTGTTCATTGAACATTCGCGCGAGCTCGCCAACAGTCATTCCATGTCGTGTTGGTAACGGAAACTGACCGACGAACGAAGCGTACTCAGGTTCGAGTATGTTCCCTGCGACGCTCACGCCATTGATCGGATTAGGACGATCGCAAACCACGACTCTCTTTCCAAACCGCACGGCCGCGCGCATACAGTTTGCGAGCGTGTAGACAAACGTGTAGATGCGGCAGCCGACG
>DATNJO010001126.1:0-3838 GCA_035603895.1 Pyrinomonadaceae bacterium | reverse complement strand
AGCGTGTTGAGTTTGAACGATTTACCCCCGGTGTACTGACTGAAATCAAAGGATGGTTGGGTCGCGGGCGAAGCCGTCGTTGTGGGGCTAGGCGTCGGAGTGGTCGTCGACTGATTCGTACCAGTGCCTCCGCAGCCGAAGATTAGCAAACAAACCAACGCCACGATCGCAGTGCACAGATACCACTTTTTAAGCATAGTGAGTCCTCATCTAGTATGGTCTTGCTGGTTAAGTGCGTGGGCGATGGGAGTGGTTGAAGCACGAGCCGGCGGTGAGAACGGCCCATGACAGACGTTTAGCATCCATGCGGAAAAAGTGTCAATAGGACAAAAATCCGCAGGCGAGTCGGAATACCACAAATGACGATCGAGTTAGAGTTGGTTTAGTCTTCGCCGATCAACTGATCGAACGTGATCTCCTGGATCGAGGGGGGCACCTCCAGCAGGAATGCCGCGAAGTTCAAGTCGTCCGGAATGTCGATCGCGAGTTTTTTGACCTGTCGCATGTGGGCCTTCCGCTCTTCCTCGCGGTCGGGCTTGTCGGGCAGTAAGCCGAATCCCTTTGGTCCATACGCACCACACTCTCTGTGCTCCATGACGAAAACGTTTTTGACGTTGTGGAGTCCAACCGCAAGACCCAGGTGATCGAAAAAGGTTTTGCCCCAGTGCGGTTTTTCACATTGCACCGCACCCAGCGCCGCGCCGGCGAGAACCACATGATCGTACTTGATACCCTTCATGAGTTCCGAAATGGTCAATAAAAAGCGGAAATCCATGCAGGTCAACAGGAGTACATCAGCCTCGTGGTTCGGATCGGGGTCCACCTTCAGCTTTTTCAGGGTGGTGGCAAAATCGATAAGGTGCTGCTCAGAATGTTCGGCCATGGGGTCTCCTTCAAGACAATTATGACGGATCGAGTTTAAGTAACGGACGACTTAACAGACAGCCCTGGATCGGTTGTATTACGGACGCGATTGGAGAAAACCGCAAAGAGATGGTGCCGGAGGTCGGACTCGAACCGACATGTCCTTGACGGACGCCAGATTTTGAGTCTGGTGCGTATACCAATTTCGCCACTCCGGCGCGAAGGGCAGACATCATAAGGCCCTTTCCTCCGGAGCGCAACAACTGGTCAAAACAGGGAGCGCGGGCGGCTCGCCCGCAGCTTAAGGCCGCACGCAGTATGTCCTTTGCGGGCGAGCCGCCCGCGCTCCGGTCCAATTCGCCGGACCTAAATACCTGCGTAAAAACTTGTTTGCCACGAGCCGCATAAAACGCTAGAATGCTTTAGCCATTTGCGGCAGGGCACTCCAACGGCCCCGAAAAACCTACCCTTACAAAGCGGCTTGTAGGCTTATCGAATCCCTAGCGTTATTGCCCTGTCATTCCAGGAGAGACCAAATGCCGACTAATGCGTCGCCCCGCATATTGATAGTTGATGACGAAGTCGAGATTACTGAAATTCTCGCAGACTTGTTGAGTGAAGACTACGAGTGCCTTCGAGCCGGCTCAGCCGAGCAGGCGCTGGCCCTGCTAAACGAGAATGAGTTTCAACTAGTAATCAGCGACATCACCATGCCCGGCATGAGTGGACTCGAGATGATTCCCCATGCGAAGGCCCTGGCTCCCGAAACCGTCGTCGTGATGATCAGCGGTATGCAGACCGTAGAAAGCGCGATCGGCGCTTTACGTCGCGGTGCGTTCGATTACCTGATGAAGCCTTTCGACCTGCGACAGGTCGAGGCTGTCGTCAAACGCGCACTCGAACATCACGATCTCGTCGTCGCCAAGCAACGCTACGAAAACCATCTTGAAGAACTGGTCGAACAACGGACCGTTGAACTCGATCGCGCGCTGAACTCGCTCGAAGGTGCGTATCGCTCGACACTGAAAGCGTTAACCGCGGCACTCGAAACGCGTGACTCTGAAACACACGGCCACTCCGAACGCGTCGTCAGTTACAGCCTGCGTCTCGGCCGCGAGTATGGCCTGAACAGCGACGAGATGAAGTCGTTGGAATTCGGTTCGCTACTGCACGACATCGGCAAGATCGGCGTGCCGGATTCGATTCTGCGCAAACCCGCGAAGTTGACGGATGAAGAATGGGTACGTATGCGAGAGCATCCGCTGCACGGCCAGCAGATTTTGCGCGGGATTGAGTTTCTGCAAGGCGCGGCGCGAGTGGTGGCCCAGCATCACGAGCAGTGGGATGGTTCGGGTTATCCGCTTGGACTGCGTGGCGCCGATATCGACATCTGCGCGCGTATCTTCTCGGTGGCTGATGCGTTCGACGCAATCACGAGCGATCGCGTGTATCGCCGCGGGAAGTCGTACGAAGCGGCAGCGCAGGAACTGGACGATTGGGCCGGCCGCCAGTTTGACCCGAAGGTGGTCGAGGCGTTTCATCGCGTGCCGAAGGAAGATTGGGAAGAATTGCACCGGTTATCGTTGTTGCCTAAAAACGATCAGTTTGACGTGCGGCAGTTTGTGCAGGTGATGGAGTCGCAACTCGAAGCGGCGGTACGTTAAGCCACAAAGAAGCACAAGAGTTATTAGGGAGTTGGGACGACGTAACCGCGACGAGCTTGCAAGTTCAAACCAACTCTTCGTGAAGCCACTTCAATCCGCCGGTATTCACCCGGCTTCGCTTCCGCCAACGGACGCTTCGGACGATAGGTCACAACGTATTCCGCCCCGATAGCACGCGCGACCTCGTCCGCCTGCGCGAGCATCTGGTCGCCGTTCAGCGGCAACATCCACTTGCCACCCGTTTCCTCGGCCACGTTCCTCAACGCCGGTTCGCTCTTCTTCACTTCCGCTTCGTAAGCCTTACGTTGCTTCTTCATTGCCGGATCGAATCTGAAGCTGCCGCCGACGAATGACGGAGAACGATTCTGGCCCGGCGGCTGTGTGGGATCGGTCGCACGGATCGGGTCGGAACTGTTCGGGAGCTGTCGGACAACGTCCTTTGAATCCTTTTTCTCGGGCTTCTGCTGAACAAACTGCGTGTAGCTGATGATATGGACCGTCGCCCGCGCGGCGATCAGTTTGGTCATCGCGTCGGCACGGTTGACTTTCGCACCGGCCGAATCGACGCCGTCGGTGATCAATACGACGTGACGGCTTCCTTCAGGCCGATCCTTCAACTGGTCGCTCGCGTTGAGAATCGCTTCCGAGATTCGCGAACGTTTGGTCGAGAGCAGTTTGTTCTTCAGCGTTTTCAGGACCGCGTTTTTGTCGGTGGTCCACGGCTGCAACATCTCTGCCGCATTGCCGGACTGCATCACCGCGATCGACGTTCCGTTCTGAAGTTTGCCGATCAACTCTGACGCGACTTGTCGCGTCAGAGAGGTACTCTTCGACTGCCCACCGAGACCACTCAACTCGCCACCGGTATCGAGCACGAACAACACATTCGCCGGAATGTGCCGGACGCTGCGGAGTTGCTGCGCCACGCCATCTTCAAGCACGAGAATGTCGTCGAGCTCCAGCGTCGGATCGTAGTGGCCGTAGGCGTCCAAAGCGACAACCGGAAGGCGAACTTCTTCAGTAAAAACGCGAACCGGCTGATCCTGATCTTTGTCGGCCGGCGGTGTTGGCGATGGTTTTGTCTGTTGGGCAGCCGTGTAGCTGGTAACGAGTGCGAGCAGTAGTGCCGCGAGTGGGAGTTTAAAACTGTACACAGATTACACAGATGCGCCGGGCGATCAGTTGGTTTTCCGGGCTTGAGCTTGCACGGCGGTGATCGCAACCGCGTCAACAATGTCTTGCGCCGTGCAACCTCGCGAGAGATCGTTGGCCGGTTTGTCCAAACCCTGCAAGATCGGACCGATGGCGGT
>DATNJO010001125.1:0-5846 GCA_035603895.1 Pyrinomonadaceae bacterium | reverse complement strand
ACGAAGGTCAGCGTCCTGCCGAGAACCGTGCTCAATCTCGTCAACACCAGACTGGCCGGATTGCCGATCGTCGAGGTGCTGCTACCGGCGAACAACAAAGCTACGGGATTGTGTGCGGCGTTGTTCGTCACGATCAGAGATCCGGAGTCACCGCCGGCGCTGAAAGTGCTGCTGTTGATTATGACTTGATTCGTGTAAGCAACGTTGAACTTCTTACCACCACCACAGTCTCTCGTATATTGCACGCTGACGCTCGTATTGATCGAGCTGATCGTGCCGGTAGTGAAGCCGGTCGTGCGGCCGCTCTTCGCGACTGAAAGTCCGACAGTCGGGGCAACCACCGAACGGGTTGGTACGCCGATGTCTTCTATGAAATCGGAGGAATCCATCGTTCCCGGCCGGAGTTGCGCGATCGCCGCGTCGACGTTTGAGCCGAGTGGCGAGGCGATGGTGAAGTCAGCGACTACCGTCGCGATACCGCAATTACTGTCGATCAATCCTGGTTGCGAAACGTCCTCGCCGGCCACCGCCTGATCGCCGCGAGCGAGCACGTGATTGTTGCTAAGGATGTATTGCGTGGTTCAATCGGTGTGTCGCCGTAGGGTGCGGGGGTCTTTCGTCAGCGACAATGAGAGAGAGGGGTTACTTCTTTACCGCTGGAATTTTTAGAAGTCAATCAACGTTTTAGGCTAGTAGTTTGGCAAAGCGATCCAGAGGAAGATTACCGCCCGAGATGATGCCGACAACCTTCTTGCCGCGTAGCTGATCGCGCAACTTGAGCGCGGCGGCGAGCGAGGCGGCGCCTGCACCTTCGACTAGCTGTTTGGCGTCGCGAGCGAGCAGGCGAACGGCGTCGTTGATCTGTTCGTCGGTTACGAGAACGAAGTCAGAGAGCAGTTCCCAAAGAATGCGGTTTGGGAGTTCGAACGGGACACGCGTTGCGAGCCCTTCGTGCTCCGTTTTCATGGTGGGATAAGGCTCGAGATTGCGATTGCGCCAGGCGTGCCACATCGCAGGCGCCGCTTCGGATTGAACCGCGATGACTTTTACGTTTGGGTTCCGCTCGTGTGCGACGATGCAGTTCCCTGAAGCACAACTCCCGCCACCAGCAGGAGCGATAATCACGTCCACGTCCGGCAAGTCGTCGAAGATTTCCAAACCGATCGTGCCGACGCCTGAGATCAGGTACGGTTCGTCGGCAGAGTGAACGTAACGCAAGCCTTCGGCGGTAGCGGCGCGCTCTGTTTCGAGTCGTGCTTCGTCGAAGTCACGTCCGTGAAGACGAACTTCGGCGCCGAGGTCGCGCATGGCTTGGAGTTTTGCCTGGTTTACGTTTTCCGCGGGTGCATAGACGATGACGCGCGTGTTGAAGAGCCGTCCGGCGTAGGCGATCGACTGCCCGTGATTTCCGGTTGAAGCAGTAACGAGTGTTTCGTTGCGGCCTTCACTGGCAGTGCGGCCGACGAGATTTACGCCGCCGCGAACCTTGAATGCGCCGACCGGTTGGAGGTTTTCCAACTTGACGTAGTAGTCGCAGCCGAGCGCTTCGGAAAGCTTCTGGCTGCGCACCAGCGGCGTCTTTGGTAAGTATGGCGAGATGAACTCGCGCGCTGCTACGACGTCTCGGTAACTCGGTGCTTGCATACCGGCCAAGCTACCACAGATCGGGTCGATGATCACGAACTCAGCAGCAGATCGCGCGACGCGCCCAGCACACTTCGCGCGTGGGCACGGCTGACGCTCGGAAACTGGTCCAGGAACGTTTCCAACGTCTGATCGTCTTCCAAAAACTGAAACAGAAACTCGACCGGCACGCGCGTCCCCGTGAACACGGCCACTCCACCCATCTTTTCAGGATCTCGCTCGATAAGTTCTTCGGCCTTCATGGCGATTCCCCCGAGTCCGCAGAAGCAGGGGTCGCGCGCCTCTGCGGACTCCACCTGGCGCCCCCGCCAGGTGCCCAAAGTGAATTTTCTATTTACGATTTTCTCCAGAGGCTTTACGATTGCACTCGTCTTTGACACTCAAGCCGCCAAATGCGCAGCTCAAGCTCCCACACTGACGAGTGATGAGCATCGTCGCCATCCATGACAGGATTATGGATGCGGCGAAAATCGAAAGCGCGGTGATACTACTCCCATCAGGGAGTTGGCGCAAGCAAAATTTTCGCGGCTGTTTTCGTGTACACCTGTCAGCGGGTTGTGGTTACCCGCCGAAGGGCACTGGTTGTCCGCCAGGACGTAGTGGTCGTCCGTTCAGACGTCTCGGGTATCTGTCAGGAGTTGGTGAGCCGCTTCTGTCAGCACCTGGAGGAGCTCTATCAGGACCTGAAGCTTTTGTATCAGGACCTGGAGATTCCTTTTCAGAACGTCGTGGTTGTCCGTCAGGAGGTCACGTCTGATGGGAAACCCGCGTCCGCGTCCACTGCGGCTGGCCAGTAAACTGCGCGAGATTCGTGAGAAGCTTGAATTGTCGCAAACGCAAATGTTGATTCGTCTCGGCCTCGAAGACACCATGCACTACGGCCGTATCTCGCAATACGAAACCGACGAACGCGAACCCACCCTAATGACCCTCATCGCCTACGCGCGCGTCGCGGCGGTCCATCTCGAAGACATCGTCGACGATGATCTCGATCTCCCCGCGCGACTCCCCGGCAAAGTCCACCACCGCGGCCGCCGCCGCAAGACAGGTTAGACAGGATTACAGGAATTACACGATTTCTGAAAGAGGGGCTGTTACACCTCCTTAGATGAATCCTGTAACTCCTGTAAATGCTGTCGAGTTTACCGCCGGCTGCCGACGATTGTGCGGAGGAGGCGGAGGCGGGTGTCGAGTTCTTCGGGGGTTAGGGAGGCGTATTTGGCGGGTAATAAACGGCGGCTGGAGGATTCGAAGACCGCCAGAAGTTCCATGTACTCCAATAATTCAACATCCCGGCTCGGGAAGTAGTCGATGGCCGCGCGCTGAAAATGTGACGCCAGCACCGCAGCGTCGCTGCCGGATTCGCGTGCGGCGTCTTCGTTCGCCAACAACAACACTGCTTCGATATCCGCGTTCGAGTAGCCGACGAGTTTGCTCGAAAAGCCTTCACGAATCGTCGCTACATCGACGTCGGTTTTGATCTTGTTCTTCTTCAACAACGCACGCGCAACAAGTTCCACCTCTTCCGGCGTCTGCACGTAAAGAAAAGGAATCTTGCGATCGAGACGTCCCGCGCGTTTCAGGTCGACGTCGAGTTTGTCGGGCCGGTTGGTCATCACCAAAAACAGGATGCGGCCGCGATTCGACGTGTCAGACATGAACTCCTTGATGCGCGCAATCACACGCGACGAGGTGCCACCATCCCCTTCCCCATCCGTGTTGCCAAACGCACGATCGCCTTCGTCGATGATCACTACCACCTGCCCAATCGCGCGAATCACGTTCAGAATTTTTTCGAGATTGCCCTCAGTGGCGCCAACCCACTTCGAACGGAAGTTCTTTAACTTGATCGTCGTGAGTCCACACTCTTTCGCAAACGCTTCCGCGACGAACGTTTTGCCCGTGCCCATTGGACCAGTGAAAAGAATACCCATCGGCACGCGGCTCGTGCGGCCTTCGCGAATACTTTCGGCGATCACGAGCAGGTCTTTCTTCACTTCATCCATGCCGCCGACAACTTCAAACCCGTGCCCAGGCTCGACAAACTCCACCAACCCAAAACACTCACGCTCGATGATCTCACGCTTGCGTTTCGCAATGAGGCGATCGGTCTCCTTGCGCGCGAGTTCGATCGGACTGGGTGCAGCAACATCAGGCTCGGGCATCGTTGCAGTGGGCGCGACGAGTTCTTTGACCTCGTCACGATTCATGTTGCTGGTAAGCGCGGCCAGCTTGTGCGCACGCGCGGCGGCGTCTGGTCCACCACCGAGCAGACCGGCGATGAACGCTTCTCGATCCGCGATCTCTTCTTCAGCCGCTGGCTGTGGCGTCAGTATCGACGCGATCTGGATCGCTTTCAGTCCGGCGGTGATTCCCGCGTAACGTTCGCCGTCTTTCTCGGTCAAACGCGTGTCGGCGAGCATCGCGGCGTCGCGCCGTGCGTCGTGATCCGGCATCGGCACTTCCACCACCGCGACTTTCGGATTCGAAATCAGCTTCGGCGCAAGCTCCGTCAGGTTTTCAGAAATAAGCAGCACGACGTTATCGCCACGCTCGATCTCCGGCAGTGCCGACCACCGATGCAGCGTCACGATCGCGGCGCGATCCGATTCGCTCTGGAAGTTTGGATCGCCCGCAGGAGCAATCGCTTCGGCGTATTCCATGATCACCGCGGTTTTCGTAGAACCAATCAACAAACGTTCGAACGCTGAAAAGATTCGGCTCTTGTCCGTGGCTAACAATAAGTCGTCGACGGCGTGAGCCGGCTCGTGCTTCGTGAAGCGCGTCCCCGTGGCGACGTTATAAACCGCAATCGTCTCCTTCGAATCCTTGAGCAACACGTCCGTCAGAAATTCGGTCAGCGCCATCATCTTCCGATTGCACAAGACCACGTCGTAAACATTCCCGTGCAGCACAAACATCGACGCCTCGCCGCGCAGATAACGGCGACGCAAGTCTTCAGCCCATACCGGAAGCGCGCGCGACTCACTCATAGATCAAATTCCTTCAGACCCATCGGATTCAACATCTTTTCAGTGTCAGCAGCCGTCTGCTTGATCGACTCAACACCGTCGAGCAGTTCGTCTAACTGTCCGCTCAACTGCTGCGGCGACTGCATCGTCACGATCTGATCCGCAATCAACTGAAACGAGTTTTCGATCAGATCGAGTTGGCCGCGCGCAAGTGTCAAGTATGAATTGATCTCCTTCATCTTTTCGAAGCGCTTCATGATCACGGTGAGGTTCTTCGCAGCGATGTCGGCTTGCGAATCATGAATGCTCTGGTCGTTGACAATTTGCTCCCAACGGCGCCTGTCTCTTTCAAGGTCGCTCAAGTTGATCGAGTCAAGGTAGGCTTCGTAACGACTGCACGTAGTCGCCATCTCGATAAATGATTCGACCAAGCGATCGGTCTTGGTCAACTCCGTGCGGAGCAGTTCGCCGGTGAAAGAAGGATTCTGCGAGGCGAGCCCGTCGATCTCCTGCTGCCGCGCGATCAGCGTGACCACGCGTTCGCGATCGACTTCGTCGAGATTGTGAAGTTGCCGCGCACGCAACTCCTGAAGCTCCTTCTGCTCGGCTGCGTCAAACTGCGGATCCCAAAGCCATTCGCGCAGCTTCTTCGAACCGGGCGCGTTCACCACCCACAACACTTCGAGACCGAGCGTGACGATCGCGAGCAACGGATTGAGCGTGAGCGCTGAAGCGATCAGTCCGCCCCCGAGTAACGACAGATTGTAGGGATTAGCAAACGCGGCTTTGAGATACGAACGCTTCTCGTGAATCTTTTGCCGGACGAACGCCTGCGTCGCCGCGATGGTGTCGTCGCGCAGCGGCGTGACGTTCACGGGCACACCGTCCTTGCGCATGGCCGGTTGCGGCTGCTTCGTCAAACCGTGCTTTCCGGTAGTCCCCATATAGTATTTTCTCTCTGTGTCTCAGTGTCTCTGTGGTTAACAACCACAGAGACACTGAGACACAGAGAAAAGTTCACGACTTGGTGGGCGCGTAGATCAAATCGAGCAACTGCTTTTCCACCGCCCGGAATTCCGCTGCTGATTTTAGCGCAATGTCGCGAACGGGAAACGCGGGCACGTTGACCTGATGAAGAATTCGAGCCGGCCGCGCCGACAGCACGTAGATCGTGTCGGCCAAATAGACGGCTTCGGACACGTCGTGCGTGACGAACAGAATCGTGTTGTT